>DASYEA010000032.1:0-6534 GCA_036499265.1 Schlesneria sp.
AGGGCGTCGCATCCTGCTGGCGGTGATGCTGGAGCGAGGAAAGGCATCAGCAGACGATGTTCGCGAACGGCTGAAGCTTCCGCCACATATCGGCCCGGTCTGTCTGGGAGCCGTTCCGAAACCGCTCTCCGTGGCTGGAATCATTCGTCGGGCGGGTTTCGTCACTTCTGCTCGACCTGAAGCCCACGCTCGACCTGTTTCCGTATGGGAACTGGTTGACGCCGCCGCCGCTCGTCAGTGGATCATCAATCATCCGAGCCAAGTGCCCGACACCGAAATTATGTTGCAACAACTCTCTCTGTTCGACGGAGAGGGTAAATCATGAAGCCGTATTTCTTCGTTCTCCCCGAATCGTTCGAACCGAGTGAGTTTCTCAAAACACCGGAGTTGCAGTGCCGGTTTGATGACGCCCGTTATTTCGTCAGCTTGATACTCACCAAGTTGGCGCAGCGAGTCGCCGACGACGATGGGTTTGTCGTGCTCCATGCCGCGTTTCTCAAGAATATCATGCGTTCGACCACATATGCAGACGTGATTGAAGCCGTAGTAGACGGCGGAGCCGTCGAGCGGTCTCGCTACTACGTCGTCGGCGAGAAATCATATGGCTTTCGCCTCACTGAGCGGTTCATTGCAGACAAACATGTGCGTTTACCAGTGACAGACGCCCGGCTGATACGCCGATTGGCGGTCTACCACGAACAGCACGAAATTGAGCGGAAGGCGAGAATGAAGCCTGTTCATCTGGCGCTCGACAATCTGCAACACCGTCTTCAGATTCGCGGTTCTGAAGCTCGACAAAATCTTGCGAAGCTGCCACCTGACTGCAACCCATTCGACGTTCAGGGCATCCTGATCGCCGATATCGAGAACCATGTGTTTCACAGCAACGTGGGATCGTATGGACGAATGACCAACAACATTTCAAGCCTGAAACGCGAACTACGCTACTTTCTCTGTGTTAACGGTCAATCGCTGGTATGTGTGGATCTAAGCAGCGCGCAGCCAGCTCTCTTAGCCAAGATGATCGTCGATGAAATGAGTAGACAACGGACACGAAACCGACAGGAGCGAACAAAGCAGAGCAAATATGATTCTCGTTTTGGAGAAGATGTAAGCTCGTATCAGATGCTCGTGCAGGACGGTCGTTTCTACGATGTCATGCTGGGGGCGCTTCCGAACGCCGAAATCACCCGCAACGAGTTGAAAAGACGAATCTTGCAGGATGTCATCGCAAAGAAGGGACGGTATCCCAGCGATGTGGAAGACACCTTTCGGCAGAAGTTCCCGAGCGTATTTGAATTCATTCAGAGCACGAATCAGTACGGTCGAGAACATGGGAATCTGATTCGCTTGCTCCAACGTGCCGAATCCGAGCTGGTGATCGAAACCGTTGCAGACGACCTTGTGACGCGGTTTCCCGGCGTTTTCTTTCTAACGCTCCACGATGCCGTCTACACGACGGCTACTCACGTCTGCAAAGTCGAGCAGGCATTCCGACGCGCATTCAAAAAAACGGGCTTCCAGATGCAATTCAAGGTTAGTTGCTGATCCGCAATCGTGGTGGCAACGTTGTCCCGATACGATTTCCTGCGCCTTTGACCGGCGGCGGTGGCTGAGAACTCAGAAGCTCTCCCCGCCGTTCGGTCACTTCTGAGAAAGGTTTTCGAATGTCTCTGTTCCGCAAGCAAGTTGTCCGGTACGTCGATAGCAACGGCAAGCAAGTCACCAAATCGACGCCCGGAGCAAAAAAGATCAAGGAACGATCCAAGGTTTGGTCCGCCCGTTACCGCGATGAAGACGGGATTCTGCGGGAAGAGCAACTCTTCCGGGACAAGACCGCATCACAGCAACGGCTGAACGAACTGATTCGGAAAGCAGAACTCGGCAAGGCTGGCTTGGTCAATCCCCACGAACAGCACGCAAAAACGCCACTTGTTGAGCACGTTGGTCAGTTCATCGCCGATCTGAAAAACCGGGGCCGGTCCGCAGCACACGTCGATCTGATCGAAACCCGCGTCCGAAGTCTGATCGAAAAGTGCAAAGCAAAGTTCATTCGCGACCTGTCCGCGTCACAGATCCAGACTTCACTGGCCACGATGCAAGACGATGGTTTGTCGCAACAGACCGTCAACCACTATCTGCGCGCGATCAAGCAGTTTTCGCGATGGCTGGTGAAAGACCGTCGAACGGCGGTTGATGCCCTGCAACATCTGGCTGGAGGCAACGTCGCGACCGACCGGCGTTTGGAACGGCGGGAACTCACGGACGGCGAACTCCGGTTGCTACTCGACGCCGCGCGCATGGGCAAGCCGTCTCTCGGTTTGACCGGGTGGCAACGGTTCACGTTGTACGCGACTGCACTTGGAACTGGATTGCGAGCAAATGAATTGGCCAGCCTCACACGTCGGTCATTTGATCTGTCAGACGAAACAGCGACCGTCAGGATTGAAGCAGCCAGCGAAAAAGCTCGTCGTGGTGATACGCTCCCGCTCCCGCCCGATCTCACCAAACTCTTGGAGCCGTGGCTGGAGACGCTCGGCGCTGACGAACCACTCTGGCCCGGCAAATGGGCGGAACAAAAACGAGCGAGCAAGTTCTTGCAGGTCGATCTGACAAACGCCCGTAAAGCGTGGTTGGAAGCGATAGACGACATCGAGCAACGTCAGGCGATGGATAAGACGGACTTTCTGAAGTATCGCGACAGCCTAGGCCAGCAGGCCGATTTCCACGCTTTGCGGCATACGTTCCTGTCTCGACTCGGTCGATCTGGGGCATCAGCCAAAGTCATGCAGCGGCTGGCGCGTCATACGACGGTCGAACTGACGATCGGTCGGTACACTCACGCCGGTCTAAATGATCTGTCTGCGGCGGTCAATAAACTGCCGGCGCTTCCGATGGTCGAAACCCGGACGATTTCAGTTGCACGTTTAGTTGCACGACCTGTTGAGAAAACGGCGAAATCGGTGAGGGTCGCTGATGAAAGTAACGCCGAGGAACCTGCGCATGCCGGAAATGCGAAACGCCCTGTAAAACAGGGCGTTTGCGTGCCGTTGATGACGGCTGATCAGCGGAGAGGCAGGGATTCGAACCCTGGATCCACTTGCATGGATGCCGGTTTTCAAGACCGGTGCAATCGGCCACTCTGCCACCTCTCCGGGACGATGCGGGCGGCATCTTACTCGGCGGAATCGCGGCTTGCCAGTTGTGGCGGGGTTTTCTCTGGTCAGTTATTTATGCTCTTTGATTCATGGCAAGCCTGCGGCTTTGCCCTGCGTGCGACGCCAGTCGGCCGCTCCTTGGAGCTGACCGTCGCGGATCTGGATCGAATGGGCGTCGCCCTGTCGCCGGTATCCGTCGCCGAGTTTTTTCACGTCATTTCCGAAGTCGTGCTTCATCGCTCGCAGTTCCATGAGTTGCTGCGCGAATTCGGGATCGCCGAGATGTTCGAATTGCAGGCGATCGGGGAACCACTGATGATGCCAGCGGGGAGCGTCGACGGCGTCACGAAGTGACATTCCGAAATCAAGCACATTCACGATGACACACAGGACCGTGCTGGGAATGGTGCGGCCTCCGGGGCTGCCGGTGACCAGCAGCAGCTTGCCGTCGCGTGAAACCAACGTGGGACACTGCGAACTCAGCATCCGCTTGCCGGGGGCCATCACATTCGGTTCCGTACCGACCCGACCTGAGCGAGTGGTCACTCCCGGTCGCCAGTTAAAGTCCGTCATTTCATTATTCAGCAAGAAACCTGCACCGCGAACGACGACGCGCGAGCCATAGCTGTTCTGCAATGTGTAGGTATTCGACACGGCCATGCCGTTGCCGTCTACGATCGAAAAATGAGTCGTACTTGGTGGCTCATCGGAGAGCTTGATGTCCGTCGAGAGATCCTCGCTGCGTGTTGCCAGATCGAGCCGCAGGTCCTGAGAGACTCGGCGGGCATGTTCCTTCGTCACCAAAGCGGGCGGGACCTGCGTGAATGCCGGATCCCCCTGATAGCGAACGCGATCACAGCCCGCGCGGCGCATGGCTTCGGCGATCAGATGAGCTGCCTGTGAGGACTTGGGACCAAGTTTCGCGAGATCGTATTGTTCAAGAATATTTAGGCACTCGATCAATTGAGTGCCACCGGCACTCGGAGGGGGCGGTGCGTAAACGTCGTATCCGCGATAAGTAGTGTGGACTGGAGGACGGATGTTGGCACGATACCCCGCTAAATCCTCGGAGGTGATTGCGCCTCCATTCGCTTTCATCTCTTGGACAATCTTTCGGGCAATCACGCCGTTGTAAAACGCGTCGGGACCGTCAGCGGCCAAGATCGAGAGCGTTTCGGCGAGATTCGGCTGAACTAGCAGATCGCCTTTCTTCCACGCGGTCCCATCCGGCTTTCCATACACGCGACGGAACTCAGGGAACTCGTTTGTCTGAGGCAGCAGCTTATTCAGACCCGCAGCCAATGTCGCATCGACAGGAAAACCTTCTTTTGCCAGATGAATCGAAGGGGTAATTAATTCCTGCCAAGGGCGAATCCCGAACTTCTGGTGCGCAAGTGCCAGTCCGCGAACTGTGCCAGGTACACCGACCGTGTGATGTCCTTCCTGGCGGAGTTCGTTGATAAACGAATCGCGTGAAATGGCTGCGGGGCATGTTTCGCGGTATTCGATACAGACCGGGCCGGAGGACGCATCACCCGCTGTCGGACCGGGCCAAACCATCATGAAGCCGCCACCGCCGATATTTCCCGCCTCGGGAAATGTCACAGCGAGGCACAACGCCACTGTTATTGCGGCATCGACCGCATTCCCACCGGCCTGCATGACCTGCAGGCCGGCGTCGCTCGCTTCCGGATTAACGCTCACCACAATTCCTCGTTTGGCCTCGACTACCGGAGCAGTTTCGGCTGAATACGAGATCGCGTTGGCGCAGAGGCGAGAGGTGGCGAGCATCAGCAGGATCGAACGATAAGCAGCGTGAGTCGTGAACTCGGGGATCCAGATCATAGACGCCTCCTCCGAAGGCCGCGTAAACCTGCTAAACACGAACTTTGACCCAACTGCCGGATCGGTATCGCCAGGACGCCAGGATTGCTCTCAGGATATTGTCTGCGCCCATCCCGATCCACGCACCGAATAAACCGCCATTCATCACGACGCCGCAAAAGTATCCGACAGAAACTCGCACCAGCAGGTTGCCCAGCAGCGAGCACAACATCGGAAAGCGGGTATCTCCCGCACCTCGCAGCGCATAGATGTAGACGATCACCACAGCGTTCGGAATCTGGTAGAGCGCCATCAGACGGAAGGCCGGAACGCCAATCTGCGCCACATCCGGACTGGACTGCAGACGGGCATAAATCGATGGCGCGAACACAAAGAAGAGAACCATCATCAGAGCGGCGTATCCAACACATTGCAGCAACGCTTCGTTGGCCGCACGTCGAGCGCGAGCGACTTTTCCAGCACCCAACGATTGGCCCACCAGAGTCGCCGCGGCGATTCCGAACGCTTCGATCGGCAGATAGGACAGTGATTCCACGCGAACACCCACCACATGGGCTGCGAATGTGGCGCCATCGAACCCCAGTGGAGAGAGGTGCGCGATCACCATTAGAAACAGAAAATGGCCTGAGAATGTCGCGACCCCACCCAATGCCGCGGGGCCGCCAATTCTCAAGATGCGCATGGTCGTTTCGCGATGAAACTGAAACTCACTCAGACGCACCTGAATGCGAGAAACACCCGAGAACAACATGACCGTCATCACCGTGGCACCGCAGATGTGTGCTGTCAATGTGCCGGTGACGATCCCTGTGACACCCATGGCGGGAAGGGGCCCCCAACCATAGACGCATGAAGTTGAAACGATCATGTTCACGATATTCGTCACGGTTAAGACCAGCAGCGGCGAACGCATGTCACCAGAGCCACGCAGCGCAGCGGCACCGATCAATGTCCATCCCGCAAAGAACTGGCCGCAGGCATCAAGCCTCAGATACTCGACTGCGATCTGGCGCTGGGCTCCGTCCATGCGTAGCAGCACGGGAAAGAGGCTCGCCAGTCCTTGCAGGACCAAGAAGGTGCCCATCGCGAACACGACGACCATGGTCAGCGAACGGGCCGCAATTCGTCGAGCATCCTCGTACTGTCCCGCTCCCCACGAACGAGCAACGATCGCGACGGTTCCCGTTCCGACAAGGCTGAAAATCAGCGATGCCAGCCACGAAACGTAGGCGGCCAGACCGATCGCCGAGGTCTCCGTTTCCCCCAACAATCCCGCGAGATAAACATCATAGAAGCCGACACAAAACGCAAGCAATTGCTCCCCGAGGACGGGCAACGCGAGTCGAAACAGGTCGTGACGCAGCCGATCGGGTTGAACAACAGATTCATCACTGGCGGGAATGACAGTCATCCAAGCAACGAATTTCGTGGAAAATCATTGATGAGGAAACGACGCAAGGGCATAAATTTGATTTCAACTAACGCCAAGCAATGTCAACGCTTGGTCGAATGCCTGCACCGTTTGGTCAAT
>DASYEA010000033.1:0-2953 GCA_036499265.1 Schlesneria sp.
GCAGCGTGCGAGCAGTCACGAAGTGAAACTTTCCAGTCAACGACCAAATCGAAGGCGACGGGTTGGAAACCCGTCCTACGGGGCCATGGACATCTCCACGTCGATACACTTGTGCGACACACCCATCGAGATGATTTTGCATGATGAACTCAGATCGAAAATGAGGCAAACTTGCGGCGGCCTACTTCTTCTGACCAGCCTCTTCCGCAATCCGTTGGAAGTACTCTTGCACGCGACCTCGATAACGGGCCGGAACCGCGGTTTCACTGACGCCAGACGACTTCAACAACCCATGCGGATCGAGTCGGCTGGAGGGACTTTGATTCGTATCGGTGCGATAGCTGCCACCCACTGATTGAGACGGCTTGTTGCCACTGCTGGCCGATGATTTCGGATTGCCGCGCGTTGGAATGTTGCCGTACATGCCCATGTTCCTGGTGGCACTGCGACGTGCGCTGTAGCCGCCGCCGGATCCCGTCGGCCCGTTCTGGCCTGGCTTCCCTCCAGGTTTGAAGCCAGCGTCTCTCAGCAACTGATTCAACGTGTCTCCCATCGAACCTTCACCCGGTCCAAACTTCAGTCCGTCGCACGCTCCCTCACATTGCTGTCCGTTGCTCTGGCACTTCGACATGAATTTCTCGAGGATGTCGGCGGCGTTCTTCGCTTCGCGATGCCCGCGTTCGCCCGAGAACTCTCCCAAGCCCAGTTCGGCGTCCGACATCGCCGTCCCCGCCCCGCTCTTTCGCACTTCCTCAACAAAGTCGAGCGAGCTTTTCGCCAGTTTCTGCAGCTTCGGATCGTCGGCCGGTAATCGTTGAGCGTGCGATTCGATGTCGTTCAGTAATTGATCGAGATCCTCGCGGTTTCGACGCTGCTCCGACTCGAGCTCGCGCATCCGCGCCTTGATCGCGGGATCGTTGGGATTTTCCTGCTTCTTCAACGAAGCCAACCGTTCGGCCAGATCCTTCTGTCGATAAACCAGCTCTTCGAATCGATTCTGGTCTTCCAGCAACGGGTAGATTTCGGCAAGTCGTTCGAGTGGATCGTTGACCTGCTCTTTGAATTCATTCCGCTCCTGAGCCAGTTGTTCCTTCAGCTCGTTCAGCTTGCTGGCCGCTTTCCCCGCACTCGGCTTCGATGCAGCCGTCTTCGCGACTTCGTCGGCCGATTTCTGGATCTTCTGAGACAACTGTTCCAACTCATCATTTAACGCCTTGTCGAGGTCATAGGGCAGCTTCTGCTTGGCCGCTTCACGAATCGCCTCGGCCTCTTCCGACATCCGCTTGGACAGCGTTTCCAGTTGCTCTCGTTCCTGCTCGCTCAACTCTCCATCCGCATCTCGCTTTTCGAGTTGCTTCTGCAAGGTCTCGATCTCTTCCTGCAATGCTTCCATCCGTCGCTGAGCCTGCTGATACTTCGAGACCAGCGCGTCGACCCCTTCGCGGGCTCGCACCATCCGTTGCAACTCTTCGTCCGAGATGATCTGGATCACGACGACGGAACTCTCGGAACCTTTCGCCAGTGCCGGATCATTGTCTTCCGCCCGCGCATACAGCTTGATCACATCACCTGGTTGCAGGCCATACGCCGATAACGGCAATTCGATGATCTGCTCGTGTCGACGCGGCGGCGGGAGAGGCAGTTCGATCGACAGTGGCATCGCTCGTGAATCGTTCAGACTGCGATACAACTGCAACTTCGTCACGCCGTAGTCGTCTTCTGCCGAAATCACCACCGGGATCGTGACGGTCGGTGTTGCGATCGACTGGGCAGGTGGCTCGACAATCCGGACCATCGGGATCTGATCTTCGAGGAGATTAATCGTTCCGCTGAACGCATCTCGCGATTGTTGCCCCGCCACATCCGTCACATTCAGATGAAAGCTGCCCGCACCCGTGATCGTCCATTCGCCATGAACTTCATGACCGGTTCCGTCTTTGGTCACCGAGGCCAGTTCCACCTTCTCGCGTTTGTCACCACTCACGAGTTCGACCGAACCGCTCTTCAGAGGACGATTGCTGATCGCATGCACTTCCGCCTTCGACCCCGCCAAGGCCGAGATCCCACCTTGCGGCAACGGTCCTTCAAAGACAGCGTCACGCGTGTAGGCCGGTGGCGTGATTCGGAACCGCACCGATTCAATCTGCGGGACCGTGATCACGCCCAACTCATGTCGATGGCTGCGAGTTGATCGCGATTGCACGAAGTACTTGCCGGGCATCGTCACGGCCGAAATCGTCGCTCGCCAGTTGCCCACCGAATCGAAGAACATCGGCAACTTCTCGTCGCGATCTATCTTGCCATCGGCACTCGTTCGCAGAACCAGTTCCAACTCATCCACGCTGGGGCCGGCGACTTGCACAATCACATCCAGCGGATCTCCGTAACGAACCTGAGCGTCTCCGGGCTCGATGATGAACTGAGTCGGCGAGTACGGCGGGTGATCGCCAAATGGGTCGGCAAAGCGCAGCCATTCGGTGTAGGCCAGATGCGGCGCGAACAACGCCACGACCAGGAATGTGACCGCGATGACGCACGCCGCCAGACCGGCTCGTTGCGCCGGCTTGGCGGGGATCGCCAACGTCGTGGGGACCAATGCGGCCAGCGCCGCAGCTTGGGAGATCGCCAGTTCAGCCAGCCCTTGCGTCAAACTCGCGGTTGCTGCCGAGCGGCTGTGTTGAAGTTCGAACCCTGTAATGATCTGCCCGCCCGTTTGACCGGTCTCGTCCAGTTGTCTGGCCAATACATTGCGTCGAGCGGACTTGGTGGCTTTCATCAGGAACCATGTCAGCAGTCCCGCCGCCGCAGCAGTCGTCAGCCCCCAGGCCGCCATGCGAAAACCGGACGACAGTTCCCAGACCAGATCCATCCAGATCAGGATGAGCAGCAAGGCGAGAGCCCAGCAGCAACCCCAGCCCAATCCCGATAAGCCATGAATGGCAAATGTCCGGCG
>DASYEA010000034.1:0-10183 GCA_036499265.1 Schlesneria sp.
CCGACATCAACCTTGTTCATCGGGTGAATGTCCTTCCCTTCACCAATGTCGATGATGACTGCCTCGCCAGTGTTGGGCAGACGACTCATCGTCATCGTCTGGGCTTCGCGAAGCTCAGCCCAGGAACTGTCGCCAGGTTCAGGAGTTTCACCCATGAAGTCGGCGAGCTGAACCCAGTAGAACGGGAAGTCGCCCTGACCCCATTCGTCGCGCCAGTTCTTAATCATTAGCGGAAACAGATCGCGGTATTGATAAGCGCGACCCGCGTTGGATTCACCCTGATACCAGATCGATCCCTTGATGCCATACCCCAGATGCGACAGCAGCACGCCGTTGTAGATGTTCGCTGGGCGGTGATTGCCGCTGAGCTGACCTCCCAAAGCATTCAGTTGCTTTTTCTCTTCTTCGGTCAGTTGATCTCCTTTCTCTTTGAGTGCCTTGAATTGAGCTTCCCGTTCGGCCCAGCTATCGAGCAGCGGCTTGTACTTGGCGTCGGCGGCCAGCAGATCCCGGCGGACCCAGGCTTCGCAGGCGGAACCACCCCAGGCGTTGTTGATCAAACCGACAGGCACATCCAAAGTCTCTTGCAACTGCCGACCGAAGAAGTAGCCAACCGCAGAGAAGTTGCCGACCGTTTCCGGCGTGCAGACCATCCATTTGCGATCGTGCGTCCAGACGGGTTCTTGAGTTCCCACGTTGGGAAAGTTGATCATGCGCAGCTTGGGATACTTTGCCGCAGCACGCTCCAGGTCGGCGTCATTGGACGCGTTTACCGTCCATTGCATGTTTGATTGGCCAGAGCAGATCCAGACTTCGCCAACCAGCACGTCCTTAAAGGTGATCGTATTCTTGCCCGCGACCTTCAACTCGTAAGGGCCGCCAACCTTGAGTGGCTCCAGCATGACTTGCCATTTGCCATCGGCACCCGCGGTCGCCTGATGACTCTGTCCGTCGATAGTCACCGTGACATTTTCACCGTGCTCCGCTAGGCCCCAAACCTTATTTTTCTGTCCCTGTTGTAAAACCATGTGATCGCCGAACACATTCGGCAGCTTCACGTCGGCGAGAACGGTCCCCTGTACGAAGGTGATCAGAGTTAGTCCTGCCAGAACCCCACGTTGCATCCATCGCCAGAATGGCTTCTGCATAAATCCGATTCCTTGCCTGTGATGTCAATCTTGGTCAACCCGCGCTCATCCATTGCGGGAACAGAGCGGGAGTATATCGACGATCATCAATGGGCTGAATCGATCGGGCCACCGTTATGCGATTATTTCCCGATTGTCATGATCGCGGCACCGATCGCGACCAGCAGTGCTCCGGCCAGTCGTAATGGGGTGGCCTGAAACAAGGGCGCATGCAGAAGTCCGAAATGATCGATCAGCATCGCCGCCACCATCTGGCCTGCGATCACCATGCTCAGCATCGGCGCGACACCGATCTTGGGTGAGACGATTATCGCGGTTCCCACGTAGATCATCCCCAGCACGCCACCAAACCAGGCCCACCACGGAATGCGCGATAAGGTCTCAGACGATGGCAACGGGCTGCCCACCACCAGGCAGCAAATCAACGCGGCCAACATACCGACCGTGAACGAAACGAATGTCGCCTGCATGGGGTGAGCAAGATTGGTTCGCAGGGCCGCATTCACGGGAACTTGCACCGAGGTGGCAGCTCCCGCGACAAACGCCAGACAAAGATAGAGAATCCTCATGGTTACTCCGGTTGGTACACTTTCGCGGCCAGACGACAACCTGGCTTAAGGCCTTCGCACTTTGGATTGCAACAAACACGCCTCGTCGATAAACCGGGACGTGTTCGTTTCGCAGCGAACCGTCATTTGTTGCTGCCAAATCAATTTAGAGGATTTCTCATGCGGCTTCCATTAGAGGCTCTTGGTGCACTTGTCTCTCCGCCAGATAGGCCGATCGGACTAGATCTCAGTTGGAAAACGGTCGAACGTGAATTGGGCCTCACACTTCCAGCGGACTATAAAGCTTTCATCAACGTTTACGGAAGCGGCACACTGACATCTCCTGATGGCTGGGTCGCAATCTCGAATTTCCGCGATTCCGGCAAGTTGGGCAAGTCATTTCAAGAATCCCTCTGTGGGGAGAATAGCCTTGTGGCGCAGCACAATCGGCAAGAGACTGAAAGCGATTGCCCATGCCCATATCCGGTCTATCCAACTGCTGGTGGGTTGCTCCCATTCGCGACCGTGTTAGACGTAAACAACCTAAACTGGCTGACAACTGGCGATCCCGAGAAGTGGGATGTGGTCCACTGGTCTTTTGACTTGCCGGTTTACACTCGTTTGAATTCCGATACGTTCAGCCGTTGTTTGCTGAAGATGCTGCGAGGGCAATACAAAGGATTGAAGCAGCCCGCATCCATGAAGCCACCGTTCCAATTCAAACAATGATTTGTGCGACATGATCGAACGAATCTGCCCCAATCCTGGGCATCAATCCAAATTGACCCCACTACCAAGTGTCGCGCTGCCAGATCTCATCATTGAAGTTTGCCGCAGGTGCTGCGATACATGGTGAAGCGCCGCTTTGCAAGAATTGGGAAGGAATCGAGATGTCGCAGCCCGCTTTCACTCGTCGGTCACCAGACGAGGTGTTCGTCAGCACCGTGAAAATGTTCGTACTTTGCACGGCGATTGCTGTCCTAGGCAACCTCTCTGCGCTGGCCGCCGACCCGAAAGAAAAATCAATGGATCAGGCTCTGCAACGGCTGGCGGAATCGTATCTCGACGAATCGCCATCACTCTCACCCAGCGGCGCGACGACGTTGGGCGATCATCGTTTCGATCAGAAGCTGGACGACATCAGTCCCGCCGCCCGTCAGCATCAGCGAGATTTCTGCCTGCGCTATCTTGGCGAATTGAAGAAGATCGACCGCAACCAACTGTCACGTGACAATCAAGTCGACTATCAACTGCTCGAGCATAGCCTCAAAGGCGATTTGTGGTCACTTGACACCTTGCAGGAATGGGCTTGGAATCCGATCCAGTACACGCAACTGACGGGTGGTGCCATCTACGGTTTGATGGCGCGCGAATTCGCGCCCGTCGAGCAGCGCTTGGCCAGCGTCACCGCTCGACTCGAACAATATCCTCGCCTCTTCACGCAGATTCGCGAGACGCTCGATCCTGCTCGCGTCCCCCCAATCCATGCCGAGACGGCAATCAAGCAGAATCGTGGCGTCCTCAGCATCATCAACAACCTGGTGCGACCGCATCTCGAAAAAATGCCTGAACCTGATCGTGAACGATTGCTCAAGGCCATCGCCACGACAACGGCCGAAGTCGATCAGCATCAAAAATGGTTGGAATCGGAACTGCTGCCGAAAGCCCGTGGCGATGCCAAGATCGGACCAAAGCTGTACGACGAAAAGCTGGCATTCACGCTGGCAGCGGGTTTGACTCGCGGCGAAATTCGCGAACGAGCCGAATTTGAGCTGCGACGAGTCCGAACCGAAATGTATGCCATTGCGAGAACTCTCCAACCAGAAGCGAACTGGCCTGAATCCCCAACGCCCGAGCAACAACAGAAAGCGATCGCGGATGCCCTCGAGAAGGCCTATGCAGACGTGCCACCGCGAGATGGTGTCCTTCCGGCCGCGCAGAACTCACTCAAGATCGCCACGGACTTTATTCGCCAACACGATCTGGTCAGCATTCCGCCCGACCCGCTCGACATCATCGTGATGCCGGAATTTCAACGCGGTGTCTCTGTCGCCTACTGCGATTCCCCGGGCCCACTGGAAGTCGGGCAGAAGACCTTCTATGCCGTGGCACCGCTTCCAGCCGATTGGACGGACGCTCAATGCGCCTCGTTCCTCCGCGAATACAACATCCGCTCGATTCATAATTTGACGATTCACGAAGCGATGCCCGGGCACTTCCTGCAGTTGGCCTACGCCAATCGCAGTCCCAACCGACTGCGTGCCTTGCTGTCATCGGGTGTCTTCGTCGAAGGGTGGGCAGTCTATACCGAGCAGATGATGTCCGAAGAGGGGTTTCTTGATCGAGATCCCTTAATGCGATTAATCACGTTGAAGTGGTATCTGCGAGTGATATCGAACGCAATTCTCGATCAATCGGTTCACGTCGACGGCATGCGGCGCGAAGAAGCGATGCATCTGATGATGCACGATACCTTTCAGGAAGAACGCGAAGCCGCCGGTAAGTGGACCCGAGCCCAGGTCACGTCCACGCAACTTTCGACCTACTTCGTCGGCTATCAGGAACACCGCGACCTGCGAATGGCCGCGAAGGCCGCTTGGGGTGATACGTTTGCACTAAAGCGGTATCACTACGGCGCGATCTCGTTCGGATCGCCCCCCGTGCGATTCACCAAAGCCTTGCTGTTGAATCAGCCGATTCCCGAGAAATGATTCCTCGAGGCAGACCGTTGGGTTGAAGGATGGATAGACTAAAGCCCCCAATAGTCGGATGACCCGTTTTTCGATCTCCAATTGACGGGGGGTGCAGACTAGTTTGTGTTGCACTCGTCGTTGGATTGCTTCAGTGGCCTTTGCCGCAGCACGTTCTCAACGATTCGATCTCTGATCCAGTCGCCTCCGAATACAATCACCAGCAATTCAACGAAGCACCACACCAACTGATCACTGCGATTACAGTCTTGTAGAAGGATAACATAGAATATCGGCACAACGATTACGGTTTGTACCAATCGTGCGATCACCATTGCGCTTTGCACAGTCTCCTCACGTTCTGTGTTACGGCTAAGTTACTCGGCCCCCAGGCGAATCTCGTCGCCCTGATTGAACACGACGATCTGAGTCTTTCCGTTCAGTGCATAGCGAATTAGCAACCGCTTGGGATTGATATTGCTGGCGACATCTTGAACGGCGGCATCAAATGATTGAGTGAGCTGATTGTTGCGGACCTGTTTTTGCAGATGATCAGTCACATCGATCATCGTCTGATTTGGGTCGCCGAAAACGCCGTGACCGCAGAGTGCCTGAATGATCGTCAATCCTGGTCCAGGCTGCGGCGCGAGTTCGGTCCGAGCGTCGAAGTAGACGAAGGATCCTTCAAAAAATAATTCGTCATGAAGAATTCCCTCCGACTGATACCTAACTCGCGTCATCTTGCCGACGAACGGGACGGGGTCGGCCAGGGCGGTACTCGGATCTGCGAGGAACGCGATCACGCCGGATTTTTCGGACGGTCTTACCTTCTCGGTCAGATCCAGCCATTGATTGCCGCGACCATATTTCACTTCCAAAATCATTAACAATTTTTTGTCGTCTGGTTTCGACGCCTTGCGGGACTTCAGATTGGCAACAGCGGGAGTGTCGGGCCCCAGATGAATCGTTTCGTCAAGTTCAAAGGGACTGGTCCAAACGTCGCCGTTGATACTCCAACGGACAAGCAGGATGCGGCGGGTTGGCAGACCTTCCACAACCTGAGTGGCGGTTGTTTGCAGCCGACCGTCGTGAATGGCGGTTCTGAGTCGATCAGCGACATCGATGCGATCAGAATCTCCCGAGATGTTGCTACTGTACCAAGCCTCGTGAATCAACAATGCTCCTTTTGGATCCACTGCCGGTTTCGGTCGAATATCAAGCACGAATGTGGAATGAGGATCAGGGGCGAGGTACTCGTAGTCGCGGCCCCGAAAACGATACCGCAACAGGAGGTGCTTCTGAACGCCCGGAACGGGATCGCCGCCGACCAGGCCGCCGTCTGCCACAATTCCCAGAAGTCCCGACTGAGACGCTGCCCGGGCGCGATCCGTCAAATCAGTCCACCTGTCGAGCGCCCCGTATCTTGCCTCGAGAACTTCTAACCCCAGCCCGGTGTTACCGCTATTCGCCGCGACGTTGTCCGTCCCCACTGCTGTTGGATCCTTTTCAGCGGGCTTCTCGATAGTAGTACGGGTAATATTCTGTGGTGTGCTCCGTTCGATGGAAGTGACTGCGGTGACGACTGGCGCTGGTGGAGCTTCCGAGTCGGATCGAATACTCGATCTTGCCGACCGACGGCTGTCCATCATCGACGACAGGCCGATTGCCAGCACGACCACCGCCACACCCGCCACCGCCAGCATTCCATAAGGAACCTTGAGTTTCCGCGATGATGATTTTTTACGACGCGGTTTCGATCGCAATGGCTCAAGTGTCTGATCGAATTCATCGACAGGTTCAGGCTCACGAATCATCGCCGAAGTCGCGGCTGATGACGCTTGGTTGAGTTTCTTACCTAACTGCTCGTCATACGCCTTGCGCCGGGCGGGGACGAGCAGACAGACGCGTGCTGCGGACAACTCGTTCAGGATCTGCTGAGAAACTTTCAGATGCTCCCCCGTGGCACACTGAGAAACATACGCCATCTGGCGGTCCGCAGCGGCCTCGATCACATCCAGATCAGGCTCGAAAACAGTGATCCCCAACAGACGATAGTGGTTCGCAGGCTGCTCTTTCTTCGGAATACCGAGCCACTTGTGATAGGGATCAAACGAATCCATTCTGCTTTTCCCTGCTGTCATGGTGTCAGGACGGCTCTAACTTCATCAGATGCAAGTTGCCAGAGTGATCATGTCTTGATCTGTACCGATTTCACAATGGAAACGAATCAAATATTGAGATGGTGCGCGAAATCAACGGTTCGATAGGCCCATTGTCCCAATCACTGTCATCCGATAGACTTGAAATGTCATCGATCGCCAAGAGATCAATGTTTTTGTATTTGACGACCTGCCCGGTAAACCCCGCCAAGATGTCCGATACGCCAACAGATTGGGAGCACGTGGATCGCGCGTCCACGGCATTGGAAGTCTTTCTGTTGGGGAAGGTCGATTTCCAGTCCGCGATGGGACTGCAGGCTCGATTGCTGGATCAGGTGGCCCAGCGGCAGGATCGCCACGGAATTGTCCTCGTTTGCGAACACCCTCCGACGATCAGCATCGGTCGCGAAGGAAGCTTCGCCGATGTCTTGGTCGATCAGGAAGAGTTGGTCGCCCGGCAAATGGAGATCCGCTGGCTGAATCGCGGCGGTGGAACATTCTGCCATGTCCCCGGTCAGGTTGCGGTCTACGTGATGGTTCCGCTTGATCGATTGAAACTCGGGCTCACCGACTATCGCAGTCGCCTCGAACAGACCCTGATCGCCACGGCGGCCGATCTGGATGTTGATGCCGAGCGAGCGAAGCACGTTCACGGAGCAACTTGCCGCTGCGGCCAGTTCGCCTTCATCGGTGCCGGCGTTCGAGATTGGGTGACACACGGCGGCATGTACGTCAACGTCTCGGTCCCGCAAGAACCGCTCGAACTGGTTCGCTGGACGAACGGCGCTTTAAGAGTCACCTCGCTGGCCGCACAACGAACACGACCCACTGGAATGGCGACCGTCCGCGAGAGCCTGGTTCGCAATCTGGCGGAATCGCTCGGTTATGACAATTATCATCTGTACACGGGGCATCCGTTGCTGCATCGCTCCACACGCAAGGTCTACGTCTACGCGTGATGCTTCTCTATTCCCAATGTAAGCTGTGACATGTCCACAAACCTGTTGAATATCCTGCCGACCAATCCCCCCGAAACCCCCAGCGGCCGGCAGCGCCTGCCCAAGTGGTTGAGACGACCACTGCCGCAAGCGGGGATGCAGTTCACTTCCGATGTCATCGCCGACTTGCGATTGGAAACAGTCTGCGAAAGCGCTAAGTGTCCGAATCGAACGGAATGCTGGTCACAGCAAACAGCCACATTCATGATCCTGGGCAACGTCTGCACCCGTCCATGTGGGTTCTGTTCGGTCCCACGCGGTAAGACCGAAACGGTTCAACTGGACGAGCCAGAACGAGTGGCCGAAGCGGCCCAGCGTTTGGGCTTGAAGTATGTCGTCATCACCTCCGTCACTCGCGACGATCTGTCCGATGGTGGTGCGAACCACTTCTACGAATGCGTACTCGCTGTTCGCAACAAGACGGGAGCCCGAGTCGAAGTGCTGACTCCCGACTTCAAGGGGAATCGCGACGCCATCCATCGCGTCATCGAATCTCGTCCCGATGTCTTCAACCACAACACCGAAACTGTCCCGCGGCTCTACGATCGAGTCCGCCGGAACGCCGAATATCAGCGAACACTGAACCTGCTCAAGCAAATCAAAGACGAAGTCCCCGAGATGCTGACCAAGAGCGGTCTGATGTTGGGCCTCGGCGAAACTCGCGAAGAATTGATGGAAGTCTGCGCGGATCTCCGTTCGGTCGGCTGCGACATGCTGACGTTAGGCCAGTACCTGCAACCGACGTTGGATCACCTGCCGGTCGAACGCTACCTTCCTCCCGAAGAGTTCGACGAAATCGGCGAACAAGTTCGCAAGCTCGGCTTCGGCATGGTCGCCAGCGGCCCGTTCGTTCGCTCCAGCTACCACGCTGGCGAAATGACGGATGTGCTGCGAGTATGACGTCCGAATCCATGGCGAAACGAGTACCGATTACGGTTCCCGATCTCGGTGCGGGTGACGACAAAATCCGCATCAGCGCGTGGCTGGTTGACGTGGGTCAAACGGTAGTGGCTGGCGACAACGTCGTCGAAGTGCTGGTCCCTGGAATCACGTTCGACATCCAAGCCAGCCAAACGGGCGAACTCATCGAACTCGTGAAAGCTGTCGACGAGTTCGTCGCTCCTAACGACATCGTCGGCTGGATTGCGGTCGACTAGTCATTTGTTGTCCGCGTCCCTCACAGGACGTAGCCACGGTCTTGTCATGCAGCCCACCGTACTCCGAACTGAGTACTCAGTACTGCGTACTTGATCGTCCCGCCACCCAAACGCGTCTCAAATCCCGGGCTCGCCTTCTCCGAATTGCGTTTCGTCCGCCTCGGCCAACGACTACTTCTTATTATTCGCGAAGCAGTACAGAAACTCCTGCCGGCCACCCGATGTCTGTGCCACTCTCAAGAAGATCTCACCTCCGCAGATCGCTGGGCTGGCGAATGAAACATTGCCGATCTGATTTTCTGCGACCAGCTCGAATTGATCGGGCGTCGGCTTGAAGACATAGAGCGTCCCCAGTTCGTTGGCCCAGTAGATGTTGCCACCCGCCAGCACCGGGGAAGCGCTGACTGGTCCAACCAGTCGCTTCTTCCACATCTCTTTCCCATCTGAGCTTCGCCAGCAGAACATGACGTTGTTTTCGGCGAACGCATACAGATAGCCATCGTGAACCAGCATCGATTGTTCATAACATCGTTGAGTATTTCGCCACTGCACTTTCCCATCTTTGGCATTGATGGCGATCGTTTCCGACTTCGGATAGCCCCCGCTCGCAAACACCGTGTTTCCCTCCCACACGATGGTGCCGCAGGTCGTCATGGCAGTACCGGGGGTCGCCCACAGCTTCTTGCCGTTCTTAGGATCATACGACGTCACCTCGTCCGAACCGCTGATCAGCAACTGATCCTTGCCCGCGACATGAGTAATGACTGGCGACGCGAAGGTGATCATGGTGTTTCGCGGAGTCCTCCAAACCCGCTCCCCGTTCTTTCGATTCAGCGCAGTCAGAAAACTGTTGCCGTCATACTCAGCGGCGATGATCACCGAGTCGCCGTAGAGCAACGGTGACGGCCCGTACCCATACTCGAACATGCGTGGACGAAACGGACAGACGGTTTGCTTCCAGACCTCTTTGCCATCCAGACTCACCGCAACCGCTTCGACTTTGTCGTGATGGTAAAACGCGGCGAATAATCGTTCGCCATCGCACGCCAGCGTCGGACTCGCCTCAGTATTGTTGGCGTGATTCTTGGCTGGAAATCCTCCCTTGTTCACGTCGGTCGACCAGATCAATTTGCCCGTCGCGCGATCGAATGCCAGAATCGAATGCACCTTCTTCTGGTCGTCGGCTGTCGCCAGATAGATGCATTGACCCACGACAATGGGCGAGGCATGGCCGCGTCCCGGAACGGGCACCTTCCAGACGAGGTTGTCGGTATCGCTGAGTGTTGTTGGTACTTTTTGATCAACCGCGATTCCGTTGCGAGACGGGCCGCGCCACCACGGCCAATCGGTCTTGGCGGACAACTTCGGAAAGTCCTCGATCCCGCGGTCCTGAGCGATCGCATGCGGGATCTGCAACACCAACCACATGATTGCAATAACAGCAGTACATCGAGCGATTCGGTCAGTTTTCACAGGTGACATC
>DASYEA010000035.1:0-8891 GCA_036499265.1 Schlesneria sp.
ACTCCTCCAGTTTTCGATTGCAATTCTGTCGAACGCAGTTCGATGAGCGTTCGTAGCCGTTTGACGGCTGCGGGGAGCCCGACGTAAACCAGATTGCCGGGGACGCAGAGTTCGGCAGAGGCTTGATGGGCTACGACTTGCACGGCTTCCCGAAAGGGGAGTTCTCTGATTTCGACGGGGATGCTTCTCGTTGGATCAATGCGCCTGTCGAGCAGGATCGCGACTCGACGCTGAGTGGCCAGTGCGTTTAGCACAGCCCGAAATTCCACGTTTGCCCACGTTCCAGAGGTCGATTGAGCTAGTTCGATCTGAAATTTCTGGCCCGTGACAAAGCCATCCGGGCGACGTTCACGGACGCTGTTTCCGCCGGATTGTCCGGCACAGGCCGCGGCGATCAGCAACCCGACAATTGTCACCATCGGAAAACCCGTCGTTCACAGGGGGCTGTTTGATCAAATTGAGGACTATTCGCAGGCCGCAAAGTCATCGCCAGTCGCAGTGTCTGAGTGCTTTTTGCCCACAAATCCGGGAGTGAAAAGCAACTCGTGGAATTGGGTGACGGTGAATGCTACCATTCATGGTCAGTCAGTCCAATTCTCTCCTCCGCTCGCGCTTCACGAAGGCTGCCAGAACATGCTTCCGACTCATGCCGTCGGCATCGACTTGGGGACCACCTATTCCTGCATCGCCTACCTGAACGAGCACGGGGAACCGATCACCGTTCCGAACAAAGACGGCGAACTCTCGACGCCGTCGGTGGTGCTATTCGAAGATGATCACGTGGTCGTCGGGACCGAGGCGATGCGGAATTCGATCCGTCATCCTGACCGTGTCGTCGTCCATGCCAAGCGGTACATGAATAATCCTGGCCATCGGTGGAAAATCGGCGGCAAAAGTTATTCGCCTGTCGACATCAGCACGATCATTCTCAAGTCGATGCTGGATAGTGCTCGCGAGAAGATCGGAGCGATCGATCGGGCGGTGATTACGGTTCCCGCTCAGTTTAGCGACGTTCAACGTCAGGCGACTGCGGAAGCGGGAAAACGAGCCGGCCTGAAGCAAGTTGACATTATCAACGAACCGGTCGCTGCCGCGCTGTGTTTTGTGTTGGGAACCGAAGGGATCTGGTTCACGGAACTGGCCACGGCGCAAACCATCATGGTGGTGGACCTGGGGGGCGGTACCTTCGACTTGTCGCTGGTTCGCTATCAAAAGAACGAAGTCCGTGTGATCGCCAGTGGCGGCGACCTGCAACTAGGGGGCCTCGATTGGAATCGTGCTCTGGAAGTAGCGATCGGCAAGCAGTTTCAGAAGGAATTCAATATCGATCCGATGAAGGATCGAGAAAACGCGCAGGCGCTCGCGCTGGAAGCGGAACAAACCAAACGAAGTCTGTCAGTCCGTCCAAAGGCGGCGCTGACTTGTGCAGCCGGGGGACAACGCAAGACGTATCAAGTCGAACTGGACCAGTTTGAGCGACTGACTCGCGATCTGGTCGATCGCATGGAAGTGCTGACGCTCGATCTGCTCAAAGAAAACCACATGGGTTGGGCCAAAGTCGACGTGGTGCTGACGACGGGCGGATCGTCGCGCATGCCGATGGTTCGATCGCTGTTCAAGAAACTCAGCGGCCGGACGCTGAATACGTCGTTGTCGCCCGATCAATCGATTGCCCACGGGGCAACCTATTACGCCGGGATGTTGCTGACCAACAGTACGTTTGCCAAGTCCATTCTGAATTTGACGGCCGCCGCAAGACTCGCTCAGTTCAAGCAGCAGAGTGCGACAGCTCGATCGTTGGGCTTGTTGATTCGCGATGTGGAAACCGGCAAACGCGTGCCGCACTACATTCTTCCGGCGAACACTCCCCTGCCTGTCGAAGTGTCGCAGATTTACGGAACGGTCTCGAACAATCAGCGGAAGGTTCATCTGAGGATTGTCGAGAGCGGAACCGCAGCCGATTCGCAATATGTCGAATTGGGAACATGTTTGATCGAGCCGCTTCCAGAGAATCTGCCAGAAGGGACTGAGATCGAAGTCACGATTTCGTATGACGAGCAGGCTCGGGTCCATGTGAATGCCAAGGTGCTGAAGACCGGGCAGGTTGCTCAAACTGAAATTGTTCGTCCCGAGAACCTGGTGGTGCGTGCCCTCAGTGAAGGTGCCGAAGACGCAGAGAGCGAAGAGGAAAAGGGAGTCGAAGTCGCGGTCAAATCGATCCCCGCCGTGAAGGCTCAACCCGTTGCGCCGATCTCAATGGCAACGACCAGGATGCCGAGTCCAGTCAGTCCCAAACCAGCAGTGGTCCCCTCCAAGTCAACCGAAGCGCCGCTGAAGCTGAAATCGGATTCCCCGGTTCCCAGTCCCAAGCCGGTTCCAAGTGCGAAGCCATTACGACCGGCATCGCAACTGGATGAATCCAATGAGCCGATTCCGTTGTGCAACAAATGCGGCGAGCCTTTGGATGCTCACGGCGTTTGTGCGAAGTGCGCGGCAAAATCAAAGGTGCAGCGTCCCCTCAGCACCCCACCCACTGGCCGATCCACAATTTCGAAATCGGGGTCGATTCCGGTTCCGCCGCTCCCTCATGACGACGAAATCCTCGAACTCGGTTCCAAGTCGCCATCGGCACCAATGAAGAAGCCGGGTGTTCCAGCAGGCCAAACGACGGGTCAGCCCAAACCGAAAGTAAAGGCCCCTCCTCTGCCGCCGATGGCAGGAGTTCCGAAGCCGGCAACTCCGGGTAAAAAGCCACCGGGGAAGCCAGCGGATATGGGTGAAGAAGAATTCTGGAAAATGTTGGACGAATAGCACAAACCCGAGGTCGTCGGATAACTTAGGCTCTATTTTACGATATTTCACGAAATCTATCGCCGAATGCCCCGCTGCAGGGAATAAACGACCGGGTTGACGAATCTGCAAATCAAGAGGTCGACATGGCCGACGGAACGCGTCTTCCAACTACGCACGAATTGATCGAGGAGCACTCGACGTTGCTCTATCGGTATGCGTATCGGCTGACGGGCGATGCCGCCGACGCGGAAGATCTTGTCCAGCAAACGTTTTTGTTGGCTCACCAACGGGGGCAGCAATTGCGTGAAGCGGCGGCAGCGCGGGGATGGTTGATTTCGATTTTGAGAAATGTCTTTCTCAAATCGATTCGGCATCGCAATCGAGGCCGTTCGTTGGAAGAGATTGACGAACCGCAAGTGACCGACGCCGCGTTGGATGTTCCGGTCCATTTGGAATTTCTGCAAGAAGCGTTGTTGGAGTTGGCGGAAGAGTTCCGTTCTCCGTTGGTCTTGTATTACTTCGAAGAATTCAGTTATCAGGAAATTGCTGAACAGATGGGTGTGCCGATCGGGACGGTGATGAGTCGCCTGTCGCGAGGAAAGGCCTATCTGAGAAAGCGATTAACGGAATCTGCGGAACGGAAGCAGCAGATTGTTCCTGTTCAAAGTCGTTCTCTGGTATTTGTGTTTCAGCATTAGAGGTCAGGATTGCCATGGATTGCCAGCAGGCACGGGCACAACTCGAACTTGCGAGACTCGGTAAGGATGCCGCGCCAGGATCCGATGCGCTCGCTGCAGAGCGACATTTATTAGAATGTGATGTGTGCCGCGGGGCGATCGCGTCTGAGCGGCAGGTGGATTCGCGGATCGGGCGAGCGATGCTCGATGTTCCAGTTCCAACTGGATTCGCCGATCGACTGCATGCGACGATTGGCCCGGCGCTAGTGGTGGCGAAAGCTCCGACTGTCATTCCGCGTCGCCATCTTCTGCGTCGACTTGGCTGGGGGTCACTCGCGTTGGTGCCGATGCTAGCGATCGGGGCATTTCTGATGTCTCAGTCGGTCGTGCTGAACGATGCCAGTATCCGGGAATTGGGCAAGCTCGATCCAAGTTTGCTGAGCGTCAGTTCATCACAAGGCATCACTGCGCCGGCTGGGTGGAGCGTTCCGCGGGCAATTCAATTTGCTGATGCACCTCGCATGGCAACTGTTAATGGAGTTGATGTCCCCCTGCTGATGTTTACATCGCTGGGCACTCGTCGATCGGCTAGCTGTACTGGTTATTTAGTCCAGTTGCCGCTTTCGCAGTGGCATCGGGTACCCGACGCCGATTCATTTTCGCGCGGGATCATTCAATATGCCGCGTTCGGCACCTGGGTCGTCTGGCGTGAGGGTGACAGCGTTGTCATTTGTGTTCTTCAAGGCGATGCTCACGCCATGCAGCGACTTCAGGACTTGGTTGCCGCGGGCCGTCAGTTGACGTAGTTGTTCGCGAATTCTCGAAGCCGCGATCTCGCCATTGAACCAAAGCGGGTGTCGAGCCACCGCACTCCAAAGGGGGCTTTCAATTGGCGCACGCGTTCTGGGGAACAAAGAACAAAACAACGCGTCGGGATTACCGACGCGTTGTTGATTTATTGCGGATCGCTTAGAGAATGTGGCGAATTCGCGAGACGAATTCTTCGTTGCTTGGGAATCGCTGCAAGGTCTTCGTGAGCTGTTCCATTGCTTCGACGGGGCTCATCGAAATCAGGCTGCGACGAAGGAGTGTAATTCCTTCCAGGCTGTCTGGTGACAGAATCTTTTCTTCGCGGCGGGTTCCGGACTTGGTGATATCGATCGACGGCCAGATTCGACGATCGGCCAGGTCGCGGCTCAGCACCATTTCCATATTGCCGGTCCCCTTGAATTCCTGGAAGATCGCATCGTCCATTCGGCTGCCGGTTTCGATCAGGGCGGTACCGACAACTGTCAGCGAGCCCCCTTCGTCGAATTGACGGGCCATACCGAACATCTTTTTCGGCAGATCCATCGCCTTGACGTCGAGGCCACCGGTTCCGGTTCGACCCGAGTTGGTCCACTTGTTGAAGGCTCGCGCTGTACGCGTGATGCTGTCCAGCAGCAAGAAGACATCGCGGCCCGCTTCGGCCATGCGCTTGGTTCTTTCGAACACCAACTGGCTGACGCGAATGTGGTTTTCGACTTCGCGATCCAGTGAAGATGCAACTACTTCGCCATGAACTCGGCGACGCATTTCAGTCACTTCTTCGGGACGTTCGTCGATCAACAGTACGATCAAGTAGATATCGGGATAGTTCTTGCTGACAGCGTCGGCGATTTCCTGCAACAGCATCGTCTTGCCGGTTCGCGGCGGTGCGACGATCAGTGCTCGCTGGCCCTTGCCAATCGGAGTCAACAGGTCCATCACGCGCATCGTAATGGGCGTGGGTCCCGTTTCGAGCTTAATTTGCTGATGCGGATTGATTGGTGTCAGTGAGTCGAAGTTCTTGATTTCGGCATAGAACTCGGGGAGTCGACCTTCGATTGTCTGAATGGACTTCAGACGGGGGCCCTGCCCTCGACCGCCAGGCACGTTTTCGCCGGTGATCAACACCCCTTCACGCAGACCGAACTTTTCGATCAACGAACCGGAGACGAACGAATCACTCTCTTGCGAGACGTAACCTGCCTTCGGATCCCGCAAGAAGCCGTAGCCCTTCGGGTGCAGTTCAAGGATTCCCTGAACGGGAGTCAAAACTTCCGGGCCCCGTGGCTCATTCGATTGCATACCGCGCGGCATACTGGGACCGCGCTGGCCACCATCACGTCGCTGACCACCCCCTTGTTGGGGGCCACGGCGATCCATTTGTCCGTTGCGTCCACGCGGCCCACGGTTCTGTCCCTGTTGTGGAGCGTAGCCGCCACCGCCACCCTGCGGAGCATAACCGCCACCACCCTGTGGAGCATAACCCCCGCCTCCTTGTGGGGCGTAGCCACCGCCGCCACCAGTCTCTTGACCGTTGGGACCGCGACCTCTTCCACGTCGACGTCGTCGACGACGGTTGTCGTTATAAAAATCGCCGCCGCCACCTGCCCCGCCTGCGGGTGCGCCATTAAAACTTTCAGACCCTGCTTCGGAGGGACCTGAGTCCATGGCTTCAAAATCCATGTCTCGTTCGTTCGGGGCGGATTCAATTTCCGCTCGTGCCGCTGCTGTTTCTTCCAGCACGTCTTCGATCACGGGTCGCTGTGGTTCTTTCTCGACCTTGGTGGTCTCGACAGATTCGACAGTGCTCACATTCTCAACCGGAGCCGCTGCTTTTCGCCGACGAGGTTTGGTTACCTTCTTGGGCACATCCGAATCCATCTCAGTCATACAGCAATTCCCGCGGTCAAGAACATGTGGCTCAACAACCAATGCTCAGCACATGCCAAGCGGTCTGCGAGTCACTTCCAAGCAAAACGAATTCCAATTCCTGGTGATGAATGACGGAAATCCGAAGAACACCACAAGGGTTGTTTGCTCGCTCCGTCTCCAATTACCAATCGTTCAGAAGCTCCAGAAGGATCAATCCTGGTCTCATCCGATTTCCAAACTGTCCGCCCGATCACAACGCCACGAATCGCCATGTGCATTCCAGATCGGTCATGGTGTGACCACGAGCCGACCTGCGCCATCCCGTGTGGGAGTGAGGTTTTCGCTCATCCAAGAATTTCGCAAAGACGGATTTGAGCAAACGACAATTGTCATCGTCAGCCATCTGATGTTGCGAGCCGTTCTCGGTTGAGGCGTCCATCCCTCTCACGTGACGACAAAGGAAATAACGATCCGGAAGGCAGTCGCAAGTACCGCTTCTTGTCCGGCGAGAAAAAAACAAGCGCCCCGCAGAAGGCCGCGAACAACAGGCTCCCCGCGCCACAAATTCCAACCTGACTGACCAACCGTCAAACAGGCGGAAAAAGATCACTCGCGAGGTTACTGCGGCGGAGCACCACGTGCAATTCCTCGCCGTCGGAGTCTGACAAGAGATCTGCTAGAGTCTCTTTTGCCACCCGGACACGGCTTCACACCCCGTCTTCCTGGCAGCCAAAGTCTGATTCTGATTTCTCAGAACCCAATATCAACGTATCAAAGATAATATCGAATGCAAGTGTTCTGTCAATTCAAGTCTTGCAGTTTACAACAGTTTCGTTGCACATCGAAGCGAACGTGACCAGCGGGAATCGGCTGGCAAATGGTAGGCCTGGCGAGCTAGGCTTTAGACTCTAATCGCTTTCAGTCCCGGCGGGACGTCTTCCCGTCAGAAACTGTCATCGATTCTCGGCAGAAGCCCTGCCCCGTCTTCGCTTTTTTATTGGAGCCCGGCAATCTTGGTCTCATTTTACTGCGTCGACCGCGAATATCTCCACAGCAGCGATCATCGATTGACCACAGTCAGAACGGTGGCCACGTTACTGTTGATGATGTTTGCCGTTCCGTCCGGACATGCAAATGAACCGGCGACACCTGGCTTTCGACTTGACGCGGTTCTCTTCAAAAATGCCAAGGTGGTGCTGGCCCCCGGTCAGATCATCGAAAAGGGGCATGTGTTGGTTCGCCATGGTCGAATCAGTGGCGTTGGGACCGATCTCCCGATCCCTCCTGATGCCGAAGTCATCGATGCCGATGGTCTGACGATCCTGCCGGGATTCATCGACGCCGGTGCTAGTGCCTTCCTGCAAGACGCCAAGCCACAGCCGGTCGCTGGTCGCGCAGTCGAAATCTCAAAGTATGCTCTCGCGGGGATGCGTCAGGATGATCGGAATGGGCTGACTCCCGAATTTGTCGCGGGTGAACATCTGTCGGCTAGACCGGAAGATCAGGAGCGATATCGGCAGGCCGGATTTGTGGCTGTGCACGTCCTTCCCAACGGCCGCATCGCCAGTGGTCGCGGCACCGTGTTGAACTTGGCGTCGCTTCCCTTGCGTGAATCTATTCTGGTCCCAATTTCATTCGCCACGATGCAATTATCAGAACGAGGTGGAGGCGAGTACCCGTCCACAAATATGGGCGTGCATGCTCACCTGCGACAGGCATTTCTGGACGCTGAACGTCACGCGACTCAACAGAGACTCTTTAAGGCGAATACTCCGAACGTGTCGCGCGGCGCGACCGATGCGGCGCTCGATGCCATGAACGAGATGCGAACGCCAGCGGTGAAGACCGTGTTCGTTGCGTTCTCGCGCGACGATCATGATCGCTCATTGAATTTCGCTAGCGAGCATCAGCTTCACCCGGTGATCTGGGGTGGACATGACGCATATCGGGTGATTGATCGACTGAAGAAAACCGAAACAGATGTGATTGTTCACGTCGATTTCGGCGATGAACCCAAATTGGAAGCCCCCAAGCCGGGTGATGATCCCTACGCGGAACTTGCGGATCCTCAACGAGTTCGCGAACACAAGCGGAATGAATGGAAGCAACGAGTCGCCGGCCTGGCCGAATTGCAAAAGGCCGGAGTGCGATTCGCGGTTTCGTCTCGCGATGGAAAAGGACCCAGCGATGTCCTGAAGGGGCTGCGCCAGGCCATCGCCAACGGATTGGATCGAGATGCCGCTCTGGCTGCGATCACCACGCAACCCGCCGCGATTCTGGGATTGGACCAAGAGCTGGGCACGATCGCAGTTGGTCGGCCTGCCTATTTCACCGTGATGACAGGAGCTTTCGACAACGACCAGTCTAAGGTCCGTCATGTTGTCATCAATGGCTATCGGTACGAATACAACAAAGATGCCAAGCCGATCGCTCCGGCCACACCAGGCCAACCCGCACCATTGCAGGTGGGCGGAACATGGGCTGTCGAAATTGAATCGGCCGATGGCAAGGTGGGTGGTGAATTGGAATTGGTCCAGACGGACCGAGCCTTGTCCGGTCGCTTTAAGAGCAATCAAGGTGACGGTCGATTGTCATCGGGCAAGGTGTCGGCCGAGGCCGTTGAATTCGTGGTCTCGATCGGGGCTGGCGACAACATCATCGCGTTGAAGTTCGATGGGAAACTCGATGGCGCGGCGATGCAGGGAAATTTGAAGTCGCCATTTGGTGCGGCGACAAAATGGA
>DASYEA010000036.1:0-3302 GCA_036499265.1 Schlesneria sp.
ACAGCTCGCACATCTCCTGGCAGAACGCGACTTCGCCAGTACCGATGGAACAGTACCCGGCACTCGCCTTCGACAGCTTGTTCGACAATCGCGGCGCGAGACGCAATAAAAGCATCCTAGATCGCGTGCAGGAAGATGCACGAGGTTTGCGACGACAGGTGAGTGCTGGCGACAAATCGAAGATCGACGAGTATCTGATCAGTGTCCGTGAAATCGAGAAGCGCGTCGTCAATGCTAGAATTGATCAACACAAAGCCGAAGAAAACGCGCGGCATCGCGGCAAACCGATTGAAATGATGGCTCGACCGGACAACGGCATGCCGGAAGACATCCGCGAACATATGCGGCTGATGTGCGATATCTTAGCCCTGGGCTTTCAGACCGATAAGACGCGTGTAGCGACTTTACTGCTAAATCGCGACATTTCCGGCCTGATCTATCCTTTTCTTGACGTCCGCACGGCGCATCATCCCGCCAGCCACGACGACCGTTCCGACGCCTACGAGCGAATCAGCCGCTACTACTGCAGTCAGTTGGCTTATCTGGCAACGAAGCTCGACGCCATGCAGGAAGGGGAAGGCACGGTACTCGACAACTGCTGTCTGATGTATCTTTCAAACATGTGGTCAGGAAGTCAGCACGATTCGAACCGCGTGCCGCTCCTGACAGTCGGTGGACTCGGCGGCACACTGGAGACAGGACGAGTCCTCGATTACATGGGCAAAGGAAACGACAATCGTAAGCTCTGTAGCCTGTACTTGTCGCTCATGGATCGGATGGGCGTGAAACTCGACCGATTCGGAGATGCTGATACTCGACTCGCTGGACTGTAGTGCAACTCGTTGGTTCGAGACTCGGCGTTCTCACAGTTGCCGCACGATGGCACCATGATCGTCAGGATATCCGAGAAAACGAGCCACGAATGAAGGGTTGAGCTATTCGCTAATTTGCCGAAAGGTGCCTAACTGAAGCATTCGGCCGAGATACATGACGCTAACCAGATTGCAAACTACGATCTAATCTTGCCGTGGGTCAAGGCTCACGGCCGAAGGTCCGAGTACGATGCGATGCAGATTTGCTGCCAGTTCGTAGATCACCTCCCAGTCGCTGATGATGTCCTGTGAGTGGGCAAGGTTGTTGCGAAGGTCTCGCAGTGCCTCTACAAACTTCTCGACTTGGCGGCGAGATTCAAACCGTGTTCGCTGACGCAGCGTATGGTCGCAGGCGACAATCCGGCTTTTGTCTCCGAATTGAAGGCAGTTCAGTAGGCTCGGATGTTGTCCTCGGCAGCGTCGCTGTTGTTGAAGTTCGAGTGACTTCTGCAGACGACCGGGCGACAGAAAACGCTGCCACTCCCCGTCTGGGTAGAGTTCATTGATCAGGCCGGTGACTCGCAATTCCGCGATCGTCACTAGCCCGAACAACCACATTCGCATCGCGGGCTTCTGCAGATCATCACGACAGATGATTCCGCTCACCTAACCCAAGCTCCGCACAAACAGGCACGGTGCCGAATTCAACCTCTCCACGACCTGGTTGAGCGAAGCGGATTCGAGAACTATTGCCTTGGACTCAAACGATCGGCAAGTTATCGCTGAGTTACTTCCTGTGACGTCTTCGTTCGACAACCAGCCAGCGATCGCTCCTTGGCGTCGGACACCTGCAAACTTCAGATGTTGCTCCTGCATCGCGGCGTGTATCCTCGCCGCCGATGAGGTCTCATCGAACGACATCAGGGGCTCTGCAATGTTACGTGCCGTGAAGCCGTTCAGGAACAGATCAAGCTCATCATCAGCCTCGCTCAAGACTTCCTCAGCTTCAAAAGATTCTGGCAATCGAATCGATCTATTTTGTGAATTCCAGTCCCGGATCGCCCTTCGCAGCGCCTTCCATATCAAAGTGAAATCCGTCTTTGCTCTTGGAGAGATTCGCGAGCATCGTGCCACCACTGTCCGGTTCCATGGCGAGATTGTTCTGGTCGAGTGCGAAGACTCCTTTAACGGATTGCTTGTTCTTACCTTGCGTGAACGTCCAGGTAAATTCGCCTTTTTCAGTCAGGTTTAGTGCGAATACCGTGTTATTGCTACTTTTTGCGACCCAATTCCCGACGACGTCTTTAGTCGACAGCAGTTTGTCAGTCGGGATAGCTGACTCAGGTGGGCGAGGAACCGGTGTATCCGATGTCGATTCCGGCGACGAGGGACCAGTAGGGGACGACGATTCTAAGTGCAGTCACCGGTGGTTGCCCTATTCCAACATACAGGTATAGCGCTTCTCCGTCATAGTGGTAGGCAAATCCGTATAGATAGAGCCCTGACGGGCCGTCGGCGAATGCCTTTCTTGAATTCCATCCCCACGCGAAATCTTTCAGCAGGTCGGAATCACCCTTTGGCCAAGTGAGCGACTTATCCAAATAGCCATTCTCTGAATCGAGGACGACACCGCAGTCGAGAATCACACCACGGACAATGTTTGCGAGATACAAGCTGTTCAACCAACCGCCCATCAACGCACACGACATCACCAACGCGACAACCCCCGCCTTTCGTCGCCAGCCGTGGAAGAAGGTGTGCATGGGTAACTCGGGCTGTGAATCAATTTCACCGTTGGTTAGCGATCCTAATCACCTTCGCATCGTACGTCGGCCTTCGCTGCGATCGCTTCCTCGCACAGCAGCAGAAACTCCCCCAGTGCACGAAAGGTAACGTCTTGGTCCAGAAGTCGTGCGACAATGTCGGAGCGGACGCTGGGATCAATCGCATGCACATGGTGCTCTTCGATCAGTTCGCGTTCGCGGCGCGCTCGATAGGCAATCAAAAGCTCACCAAGCTCATCCCGCAAACTCTCTACGTCTCCGCTAGCAAAACGCAGTATTGTTGAATCGTAGAAGCGATCATTGAGCTTTTTTAGCAGAGGAAACTTGAGTCCCAAAACATCTGGTAAATTGAGGATGTCGTATGGCGACGCACTGCCATCATCGGTGTTGCTTGCCTTCATGTGCCGCGTAGGCCCAAAAATGTCGAAGCCCATCACATGCTCACGCTAACACCTATAAGAGTGCCGAAATTCGTCAAATCGTGATCCCGCGCGACGGTTGCGGCGGCAAGGGGGTCGCTGAGTGTCACACCTCGCCAAGCTCACGCACATGTGCCGATCGACCGGACCATCGGCCCTCGATCTTGCCCGCAGGGATCAGCTTATCAGTGTGGCCGCTGAGCACCACAAACGGCAACCCTCTGGTGATGGCAGGATTCCAGAGGTAGAAGCGCGAACCAACTTTGACCTTGGTGACCCGCGCCAGG
>DASYEA010000037.1:0-2587 GCA_036499265.1 Schlesneria sp.
GAGCGTCAGTGTCACCTTTCCCTCGCGGGAATAACGCCGCGCGAGATGCAATGCGTTATCCGTCACCCAAACGTTGCCGTGCGAATCGACTCGCAGACCATGCACGGTCTTGAATTCGCCCTTGCCCCACCCCGCCAGCAAGCGATGCTGTCCGTCCAACACCAGCAATGGCGGTTCACCTCGATGCAAGACATACAGGCGATCCGCTCCATCGACCGCCACCGCCGACATCGGACCGATTTCGACATCAGCAGGCAGCGGGACGAATCCCTTGGAGACATACGGTTCGGCCGCCGACGCCACAGAGAACCATGTCATCAACATTGCGAGTAGAACACAGCGCATACCTGACTCCGTCGCAGAAGAGGTGTCTCACGGATACGCATCAAATATACGAAAGGCGAGCGGCACGCACACCCTATTGCGGGAGACGCCGCGAAACATGCTCCATTTAGCCCGTGGGAATTGCCTCGTGCGTGATGAAAAATCAGCCGACGTTCTCCGACCGGCTGGTAAGGAACAAATCCTGTCTGGCCCGCTACGACGCGCTGGGCGATGCCCACGCGGTTAAACTCTGCAATCAGACTGGAGACTTTGGCTACTCGAATTCCGGCGTTTTCTGCGGGAATCTGCGTCGAGGACGGCTTTTCGGACTTTTTCAAGACGGCTGTCGATTCTCGCGTTTTCTGAACGACTAATAGTCAGAAATCGCTGACATTCGTTTGGAAACACCATGCAATTCGTAGGACTTCAGTATCGAGACAAAGTGCGCTGGAGGCAGATGTCCTCCCTTCAGCGAACCAAATTTCTCGAGCAATGCCAGGCTTACGATGACGAATTGCGGCAGTTTGGATATCTGCGGGGGACTGCCTGTGTCCCGTCGGTTCGCAATGCGATCACGATCCGCAAACATCATGGCCAGCCCAGTGTGCAGGACGGTCCGCTGACGGAAGGAAATGAACAGTTGATGCGCATCGTGATCTTGGAAGCCTTTGATCTGAATCATGCGATTGCACTCCTGTCCAAGCATCCTTTACTCTGGGATGGAGTCTTCGAACTTCACCCGGTCGAACTGACGACTCATGATCATTTCAGCCTGTCACCCCGATTGATCGGAGAACCACGATGAAGTATATGCTGCTGATTTACTCGAACGAGAATTCGTGGACCGAATCCGAACGGGAAGCCTGCTTCGAAGAATCGACTCAGGTTTCTCACCAGTTGATGGCGGCCGGCAAGTTCCTTGCTGCCGCGCCTCTGCATCCCGTCTCAGTGGCGACCACGCTGCGAATTCGCGACGGCAAGCGATTGATCAGCGACGGCCCGTTTGCGGAAACGCACGAGCAACTCGGCGGCTACTTCGTGGTCGAAGCGACCGATCTTGATGATGCCATCAGCATCGCCGATCGACTGCCCGCGGCGAAGAAAGGGACGATCGAAATCCGGCCGATCCTCGAACTGCCCAATCTGCCGTACGCGTCATAAGCGAATTCCAAACCCATCAGTCCGTGTGAACCCAGGCGCAGCTCTGCTGATGCCACAACCAAACTGCGCCCGCAACATGAGTGAAATCTCAGGAGGATCCATGTCCACATCAATCGAACTCTCTGGCCGCCCGACGACGACGCAACTGTGGACTGGCCGAGTCCTGAGTGCTTTGCCTGCGATGTTCCTGCTGCTCGATGGGGCCATGAAGATCCCCAAGCCATCGTTCGTCGTCGAAGCAACCACCAACTTGGGCTACCAGGAAAACGTGATTGTGCCACTGGGGATCACGCTGTTGATCTGTACCGTGCTATACATCATCCCGCAGACCGCGGTCCTGGGGGCCGTGCTGTTGACTGGGTATCTGGGTGGTGCGGTGGCCACTCACGTTCGCGTCGGAAACGGAGCATTTGAAATCATCTTCCCAGTGATCTTCGGCGCGATGCTCTGGGGAGGTCTTGTTCTTCGCGATACTCGACTGCGAACGTTGCTTCCGTGGCGTAAATAGTCAAACACTCACGACGAAATCCAAAACAGTTCAATCGATGAATTGAAACCTTGCGGACCTCAAACTCTTTCCCCACTAGAAAGCCAAATCATGTCGACCAAGATCTTTTTGAACCTGCCCGTCGCTGACCTCAACAAGTCCGTCGCGTTCTTTACGAGTCTCGGCTACACCTTCAACAAGCAGTTCACGGACGAGACTTCGACCTGCATGGTGATCAGCGAACACATCTACGCGATGCTGCTGACTCATGACAAGTTCAAGCACTTCGCTCCGAACGCGATTTGCGATACCACCAAAAGCAACGAAGTGCTGATCACGCTGTCGTGCGAAAGCCGAGCTCAGGTGGATGAGTTGGTTGCCAAAGCAGTGGCCGCCGGAGGTAGAACCGTCGAAGATGCGGAAGACCTTGGGTTCATGTACAGCCACGGCTACATGGATCTGGACGGGCACGCCTGGGGACTGTTCTATATGGATCCCGGCTTCGTCCAGCCACAGTAGCTTCTAAACGATGTCGCAGAATTCGGTTGGATTCCGTGCGTCCCGCATTGGCCCGTCATTCCGCAGTGACGGACGGGTGCAGTCGTTATTTGGTGG
>DASYEA010000038.1:0-2996 GCA_036499265.1 Schlesneria sp.
GAGTTCTTAAAAAGTGTCCATATCACCGAAATAGCGCTTCAGGGTGGTGTGCCAGGTTCACCGCCGAAAGATACATTCTTTCAAGCTTGGGATCGAATCCGCATGCTGCCAGCGGATCTGATTCAGTCCGTGGAAGCGAAGGCGACCCTGGCCGAAATTGTATTGGAGGCTGCGCCATCAGCATTGACGGGGAAAGCGGCCCGTTACGCGTGCGAGATAGTGATACATGGGCTAGTGCGCGATCAAAATGTGACACTCGATCTGCCAAATCTACAAGGAGGTCGCACTCACAGCACTCTTGCAGTAACGAGCGGTCTGATCGCTCTAAAACACGGGCTGGACCAAGTCACAGAGCAATCTCTTCGCCTGCGACTGAAGACTGGATTAGACGAACTCCCGCTGCCCGCCGACACGATCGTGCCTGCCGAACCGGCCGCAGTCCGAGCACTCTTGCAATCGCTTGCGATGGATGAAGAATTAAGCGGGCTGTCTCGCGTGGCGAGCAGCCTCTCGGCGGTATTGCTGTTGCCACGCCCTATTACGGCCTCGGACGAATTACCATTGGGCGGTGTCTCCGATATCAGCAATCGAGGTACACTAGACCGGCTATTGTTGAGTGAGCTGGCTCATGAAGATCTGATGCTGGCAACGCGGGTCGCGTTAAATGAGGCATTGTATCTACGTCGCGAAACACCGCCGGGGCCACCGCCACAGCGACGGCATGTCTTGATCGATTCCGGCATTCGAATGTGGGGCGTTCCTCGCGTTTATGCCGCAGCAGCCGTGTTGTCGCTGGCGGCGACTGCGCCCGTGGGAGGATCACTACTGGCCTATCGGGCCACGGGAACTGGCATTGAATTGATCGATCTCTCAAGTCGCGATGGCCTCGTTCGGCATCTTGAGATGCTGGAGGCAGACCTGCATCCTGGAGCATCGCTGGCCGAGTTCTTCCAGACGATTGTGGAAGAAGATGAGGCCGCTGAAATTATCATCGTAACCACCGATACAACCGCCAGTGACGCGGAGTTTCAACGAGCGCTCGCAGATGCGGCAGCACCGAACTGCTATCTCGCCACTGTGAATCGGGAAGGGGAGTTGCAACTGTTGTCACACGGGGCTCGCGGCACGAAATCACTAATGTCGCTGACGTTGGACTTGGACACACTCCTGAAGCCAAAATCATCTCACCAAGTCCGACTGGTCGACAAGGCGATAGATCCGAACCTGCCGGCGATTTTTCAGACATCACGGTTTCCATTTCGCTTGCCATGTGCATTGGCATCCAATCAGAAGACCGGCCCGATCTGGAGCGTACGACTGCCAACATCTGCAGGTAGTAATCCGCGGGGCGTGATGATTCTGATGCGTGACCGTCGCTTGATGTTCTATGATCAGTTTCAGCGTGGTGCCGTCCAAGTAGCGACGGACGTTCCGTTCGGACCATGTCTTTGGAGTGCGTCGTTTGCTGACGTCAATCTCAACTATGCATTGATTCATCGTTCCGCCGAACCGGCGTTTCACCTGCTCGTCCTGAATACCGCGTTGCCTCACTTGGTGGCGACCCGAAAACTGGCGTCACAGTTCCTGGCACATTCCGGACCTGGATCCCGAGTCCTTGGAGCGACCTGTCATCACGGCATTGTCTACATCATCTATCAAAGCAAGGTCGAAGCCTTTGAGCTCAGTAGTGGTCAGTTCCTGCAAAGCCGAGACTACGACTCGCATCTGAAGTGGAATCGCGGTCTGTTTTTTTGGGATTCTCTCGCGGACGCTTACGATGAATGGCGCATGTTGACATGGAACGCCAGCAACCTGCAATTCGAGCCGATTGCACTGCACGGCTCCGAAAGAAGCGGAATCCTGCTGGCGTTATTCAACCGAGTTGGTAAAGACGGGCCTTTCGGAGTCCACCTTCGCGGTTCCATTGCCAATCTAGCGGACCATACGGAATGGCAGTGGACAGATAACCCGCGTTCCAATCCTAAGGTGCTGGACATCGAGGAGTCTGGTCATCGACTGCTGATCGAACAAGACTCGGACGGAAGCATCAATCGAAGGGGGCGGCGAGTCGTGCATCTTGATTCGGAAGCAGTCGAAGACGTGGGACCGCATATCCAGTCTCTCAGAGAATGGGATTTGCAGCAGATGCATCGCGGCGGCAACGTGATGCACCGGTTCTCTCGTATCCGCATCGAACATGACGGCACGATGACCCTTGTTTCCAAATCGCAGACCGGGTGGCAGATCGGCCTGCATGGTAAAGCGTTGCGAATCAGTCAGACTTCTCGCATCACCGACGCGTCCGGTCGACGTTGTGTCGCCTCGCTCGAACCAACTCGCCATCCAGATTCCGGTTGTTCGATGTCAGTCGCGACTTGGCCAGACGGAAGTCGCGCGTTTATCGATTCGCGAGGGCTGCTGCATCTGCAGAGTGCCGATCGCGAGATTCCCGAATCGACACTCACCTTGAAAGAAGGTGACATCGCCGCCTGGACCAACAACGGGCAAGCATATGGATCGCATTATTTTTTGGACGAAAGCAATATGAGCGCAGAACAGTTTTTGGATCAGATTCTCAAACCATTCATCGCGAGATTAGTCTGAATGATCGGGTGAGACTCTAATGGTAATAGAGGCGGTATCGGCAACGGGATGAGGCATTGAAATTGGGAGGGGCGAGGCTCCTCCCAGTTTGGAACGCATCACGATTTTCCAAGTAAGGTCGCGGACGGTCATCTAGAATCATCCGTTATTCGAGGTTCATTTCCAAATGCAGATTGCGCTCAAGATTGCTCGCACGAAGAAAACGCGGCGTCAGATCGCGGCGTGGTTCGTGAATGGCAGCGATCCGGCAGCGTGGATATCGCAGCTAGCAAGATGGAACTTGCCGCTGACCTCGTTGATCTTGCGACCGATTCCCACCTCGTTCGACAACCGGCAACCGTTGGGAGTCCTGGTCACCACCAATCATGCCGACTTCGCCAAGGTCGCGAATG
>DASYEA010000039.1:0-3273 GCA_036499265.1 Schlesneria sp.
GCAAATCGTGAACGTGAACGGCCCCTTTGGTGAATTCGCTCTTGCTGGGATGCAGCACATTTCCGTCCGCATCCGCGATGTTATAGCCGTAATCATCCGTTCGTCCGTAGGCCAATCCGCCTTTGATCCCGCCCCCCGCCATCCAGATGGAAAAGCCTTTGATATGGTGGTCGCGGCCATTTCCCTGTGCCATCGGCGTTCGACCGAACTCGCCGCCCCAGATCACCAGTGTCTCATCCAGCATGCCGCGTTGCTTGAGGTCCGCGATCAGCGCGGCACAGGGCGTATCGACTTCTTTGGCAATCTGAGCAATACCGTCGCGGACGCCGCCGTGATGATCCCAGTCGCGATGATAGAGCTGAATGAATCGAGCACCGTGCTCGGCCAATCGTCGAGCCAGCAGGCAGTTCGCGTTCAATGACCCGTCCAGGCCCGTGCAGCCGTAAGCGTCCAGGATGTGCTTCGGTTCTTTTGACAGGTCCATCAGTTCGGGGACACTCGCCTGCATCCGAAACGCCATCTCGTATTGATTGATCCGTGTGGCGATTTCGGGATCGTCGATGCTGGCATCCAGTTGTCGATTGAGCTGCGTCACGGCGTCGACGACATCGCGCTGCTGATCGCGCGAAACTCCAGCCGGATTGTTGATGTAGTAAACGGCGTCTCCCTTGGAATTGAAGCGGACACCTTGAAAGCGGCTGGGCAGGAAACCGCTGTGCCACTGCCGCGAGGCGATCGGCTGCTGCTGGCCGCTACGGCCTGTGGATGTCAGCACGACGTAACCGGGAATGTCTTCGCAGTCTGCTCCCAATCCGTACCAGGCCCATGATCCCATGCTGGGGCGGCCCGAGATCGCGGTCCCGGTGTTCATGAACGTGTGAGCGGGATCGTGATTGATCGCTTCGGTCACCAGCGAACGGATGATGCAGAGATCGTCGGCCACGCTTCCCAGCTTGGGAAACTGATCGCAGATCTCCTGTCCGGACTGACCGTACTTGGCGAACTTATGCTGTGGGCCCAGGCACTTGAGTTGTTGCCCCTGCAATTGGGCGATCGGCTGCCCCTTCGTGATCGATTCCGGCATCGGCTTGCCGTCTTGAGCAGCCAGTTCCGGCTTGTAGTCCAATGTTTCTAAGTGGCTGGGCCCTCCCGCCATGCACAGGTGGATCACTCGTTTTGCTTTACGGGGAAAGTGCAACGGTGCGACGATACCCTGCTGGTAATTCGCGGTTTCCGCATCCGCCGCGGTTAATAGATTCGGATTCAGTAGCGACGCCAGCGCCATCGCCCCCATGCCGCTGGTGGATCGCGTCAAAAACGACCGTCGCGAGACTTCGCGTCGAGCCGCCTCGTACTGTGAATCGAATGGGTTCATGCCACATCCCCGATCAATGTCTACCGCGCCTCAGATCACGTACCATGCTGAAGCATTCGTCACGGCAGGTCAACGGAGTGGTTGTTCCAATCAGATTAATGGATCGCCAAAACGTTGGTGATTGTCATACAAAGTCGTCGGCATATCGACTTAGCCCAATCTCTTGGCGAGATTGGCTACGATCCGGAAAGCTGACGTTGCGAGTCTGGAGAGCCGAATTGTTCGATCCCCTGAAATACGTTTCCGAAACCAGTCGACTACCGGTCGAAACATTCGACTGGGGTACGCTGCAGTGGCTGTGCAATAGTCGGCTGTTCCGTGGCGCAGAACAGACTGTTGGGCTCTGCCACATCAAACCGGGCTGCCAGAATCAACTCCATTATCATCCCAATTGCGAAGAAGTGTTGCATCTGCTTGCCGGGGTCGGGCAACACAGGTTTGAAGACGACACGATCGAATTGCGGCCCGGAATGACGTTGAGGATTCCGCTCGGTGTGACGCACAACCTGGCGAATACCGGCACCGAGACGCTGGTCTGTTTGATCTCATTCAATACCGGAAAACGCGAGACGGTGTTTCTCGATACGCCGATTGCCAGTAATCAGTGAGTTGGCTGGCCGACACGCACGAGACGATGCCCGCGCGGCGAACAATCATCCCGCGTCGTCGACGATCATCCGAAGGTAGCTCTCATAGCGCGTTGGCGAGATCATGTCGTGTTTGAGTGCCAACCGGACGGCGCAGCCTTCTTCATGAACGTGCAGGCAGTCAGGATACTTGCAGCGCGGGACAAACGGCCGAAACTCGGTGAAGTAGCCTTCGACTTCAACCGGTTGCACATCCCACAATTCCAGTTGGCGGATTCCGGGCGTATCGACAACCCAGCCACCTGTTCTCAGTTCCAGCAATTCCGAATAACGAGTCGTATGCCGGCCTTTCTGAGTCACCTGGCTCACTTCGCCGACTCGCAATGCCAGACCTGGTTGAATCGCGTTCAGCAGCGAAGATTTGCCGACGCCGCTTTGCCCCGTGAACACGGTCTGGTGGCCATGCAGTTGCCGACGCAGACAAGGCAACCCGTGGCCGGTGGTCACGCTGGTCGTGATGATCGTGCAGCCAAGACGAGCATACATCCCGATCAATGGCTGCAGGTCGGCCACGTCGATCAGGTCACACTTATTGATCACAATGACCGGTGCGACTTCTCCCTTTGCAGCACTGACCAGGAAGCGATCGATCAGGGCCGGCTTGAGCGGAGGATCATTCGCCGAGGCGATAATCGCCACTTGCGAGACGTTTGCGACCAGGATGTGTTGCTTGTACTGATGTCCGCGAGCGAGCACCCCCTGTCGAGGTTCCACTCGCTCGATCACTCCGTACTCGTCATCCTGCGGTTGGAACAGGACATGATCACCCGCGACCACGGCATTTCGGGCCTCGCGAGCGACCGTGCGGACCACTCGACGAACCGTGCATTCGTAGCGGCGACCTGCTTCGACCTGTCCGGCATCCGCCTGAACAATACATTGCGTCGAGCCGATTGCCGCCAGCACGCGTCCGCGCCGGCACAGTGTTTCGTCGACATCAATGACGACGTTTTCTCCTTCGAGATGCGCACCGACGATTGTCCGCTTGCGAGTCTGATCTCCCTTACCGGAGACACGCTGGCCGCGGTCCAGATTGTCGACATCGACTCCCTCGGAGTGGACAGCGCGCGTAATGTCGTTTCGCCGCGCGGTATTGTTGCGGTTCTTGCGAAAGTCGACTCGAAGTTTGCTCTTGGCCTGTTTCTTGGGCACGTTCGGATATAGCTCTGACGGATCGAAAAATGTTGCGAGACGCCATCATCATACAGCGCGTGATGCACTCTGTCGTTTGATCAATATTGGCTGTTGTGT
>DASYEA010000040.1:0-1523 GCA_036499265.1 Schlesneria sp.
CGCCCCCAAGCAACCGAACTAACGGCAGCAGTCATCACCGCCGACCTGCTCGCCGCGACAGTCCGCTCCGGCATGGCATTGCAGATCGGACGCAAGTCCATCGTCACTCCGGCCGCTCGCGATTGGCTGCATACGAATAAAGTTGTCTGGAGTCGCAACGGCTCCGTCGCCCCGCAGTCCATGGTCGCGACCGAGCCAACCGTCAAAGTGGTCTCGGTCGGCAAGTGGCAGTTGGTCATTCAAACCGTAACAGCGAACGTCCGAGCTCTGCAGGACGCGTTCAAGCGACAATCAGACGGCTGGGACATCGAGTTGGTCGGCCAATCGTACGAAGCGGCAGCAGCAGCCGTCCGCGCGATCAGCACTGCCGAACGAGACGGCGTCGTGGTCATCAGCGACTTCGCAGAAATCATTGCCTGCCTCGCGAACCGCAATGCCCGAGTCCGCGCAGCGGTCATCACGGATCGCAAACAACTTGAATTGGCGAGTCAGCACCTGGGTGTGAATCTGGTCTGCGTCAATCCGCAAGGAAAGACGTTTATCGAATTGAGAAACCTGCTACGCGACTGTGCGGCGATGACGCCCACTGTCCCGGCAGATTGGAATCAATAGAAAGGGGAAGGGAATCGGGAATAGGGTTTAAGGAATAGACAAGAGGAACCTTCCTCTGGCTAACTGCTAATCCCTAATCGCTATCCCCTGAACGACCATGCGAATCGGTGAGGTGATTGGCAAAGTGACGCTGTCTAAGTGCAACCCGACTGTCGCGGGTGGTACTTGGATCGTTGTTGTGCCGCTCAACCTGGCTGGCATCAATGGAGATGAAAAAGGACGCGACGAAGCGATCATCGCCTATGATGAACTCGGCGCGTCACCCGGTGCGAAAATCGGCTTCAGTGAAGGGGGCGAAGCGGCCAACCCATTCGCTCCTAATCACAAGCCGCTTGATGCTTACAACGCCTGTATTTTAGACACTCTCGAAGTTCGTGACTCCTAGAGCGCAATCCACTTAGCTGTGGGGTCCCGCGAGCAAAAAACTGCTTAGTCAAACCCTTGTTTCAACGCGACACGTAAGTGCTATCAGCACTAAGGATTATCAGCATGGCCAATCAATGGAATAGCGGGATCAACGACCGAAAGCTCAAAGAAGAGATCTGCGAGATCGGACGTCGCGTCTACAACAAGGGATTCGCCGCCGCCAACGACGGTAACATCTCGATTCGCGTCGGTGAGAATGAAGTTCTCTGTTCTCCCACGATGATCTGCAAAGGCTTCATGACCCCAGACGACATCTGTGCCGTCGACATGGAAGGTGTCCAGATCGCCGGTAAGCGTAAGCGAACCAGCGAAGTCCTGCTGCACCTGGCGATCATGAAACATCGACCAGACGTGAAGGCCGTCGTTCACTGTCACCCGCCACATGCCACGGCGTTCGCTGTCGCTCGTGAACCGATTCCCCAGTGCATTCTGCCCGAAATCGAAGTCTTCATGGGCGAAGTCCCTATCGCCCCGTACGAGACCCC
>DASYEA010000041.1:0-13106 GCA_036499265.1 Schlesneria sp.
TGGGCATCATGCTGATCAGACGTTCCAAGTCTTGAATCTGTGCCAGCTGATCTGCCGAGTTCAACGAACGCGCCAGCAACAAACGGGCATCGCGCGGCGACGATGCTTGCCACTCGTCGAAGAATTCGGAAGCTTGCTTAGTCCGATTCAGGGCGCGTAACAAACTGTACTTTTGCTTCGATGCCTGATTGAGAGTTTCCGGTGATCTCAGAGCACGGTCGGCGGCCGCCAGCGCGCCAGCCAGATCTCGTTCGTTTCGCGAAATGCGACATTGAATCAAATATTCACGCGGGGTCGCCGTTCCGTCGGCGCAACGGGCCGAGATCAATTCTTTCGTGCGGTTCAGATCACCGATAAACTCGGCCAAAAACGCTTCGATCGCCTGACCGTCAGCCGGATCCCCGCTCAATCGGCGATACTCCGCCAGATCTCGCTCGACCGTTTTCAATTCTGCGGGTGGTGCATATTTCTCAAAGAAAAGATCCTGCACATACTGGCGCCGAACTTCGACCGGAGGATCAATATTGCTCAACCCGGTGGCAGGATCGCTGACGTACCGATGACGCAGCGGAAGATCAGTTAAAGCAACTTCATCCCGCAAGTCGAGCCAGTCCAGCATCACCCAGGCTCGTTGTTCGTAGGCCGGTGCGAAACCGGGATTGGCTTTGATGTGAGCCGAAACGAGTTGCAGCGCTTTTTCGAATTGGCAGGCAGCGACCAAGCCCGACACTTGCTGTTGCGTCTTCTCCCATCCTTCATCTGCGAAGGCACTTGTCTGGTGAGTCGCGAAGCCAACTGCGGTGAGGCAGCCTGCGGAGGCCGCCAGCCAGGAACGACGCGACAACATAGGGGCTTGCCCCGGCGAAAATTCTGTGCCTGACATTCGGTACCCTTTTCTTCGGCGACCAAATAGATCGAATTCGCGGGCGATAAGTCGCCGCGAAAATCCATGCGAATGATTTGTTTTGATTGAGAGAGCGAAGGTGTGTAGAAGAAATCGCAAGCGACTGCAATGCGACTTCTGATCCATCGCCGCATCCTGCTGTCACCGAGAAACTTCGGTCACGACGCGAGGGGTATCGTTTCGGGCTGCGACTGCATCGCGTCGGCCATTTCGCGTTTGCCGGCGAAGTAGAAGATGACGCCGAACGCACCCAGAATGAGCGTGGAGATGCGCGAGGCGAGCGCTGTCAGAACGCCATTGGCGTTGGCTTCTGTTAACTCTTCGGGCGTGCTGTGAGGATTCACCGAAAGTTGATGTTGTTCGTACATGTAGCCAATCGCCCATTCCAGGATCCCGACCCCGCCTGGCGTGAGTGGAATTGCGGCGACCGCCTCCGGCAAGGGAAGGCCGACCAGATGATCGACGTATCCGGGGAATGGGTGCCCATGATGCAGGGCGGCCGCACCAAGGTAGAACGAAGTCAAAAATCCCAAGTGACCTAACAAACTTAGACTTGCTGCGACAGCCAAGACAGAACGACGACGTTGGTAGAAGCTAAGCGAATTCATGACATCTTTGACGATGTGTCCCAAGCGAGGCCAGGTCGTGATCCAGTGCATCAGTCGCGAGTGCGTGAACGCAGGAATCAGCATGAGAATTATTCCAATCAAACCTCCCGCAGTCCCCAGCCACAACAATCCGACTGCCCATTCCATCTGAGAATTGAGCGATACGGCGGTCGGAAGCAAAGAGGCCAACGCGCCGGAGAGGAACAGGGCCCAGAGACCCAGAATTCGATCCAGTACCACAGTCGCCGCCGCGGACCCTCGTCGTTCGGGATTATCCTTAGCGAGCCAAACCGCTTTCACGAGATCGCCACCGGCCGCTCCGGGACCGACAATGTTGCAGGCTTCGCAAAACATTCCCAGCCGGAAGGCATTCATCCATTTCAAGGGAATGCCGATTCCGGTGACAAGCAACCACCAACGCGAATAGGTCACGCACAAGGAAACGAATCGAATCAGCAAGGCCGCCCCGAACAGGGACCAGTTAATCGTTCGCGAATTCAGTTTCCCCAAGCTCTCCCAGTTTTGCCTTACCAGAAGCCCAAGAATGACGACGGCGAGAACCCATTTCAGCCAGGACGCATTTCGCTTTAACCAAGACATCGGAAACCAGCCGCAGAGAATGAGTGAACGTCACCGCTCCGATTTGGGCAGTAGAATTCTCGCTGGATACATGGGATGCGGAATTTGGGCAAGACCAAACTCGGAGGCACCGTAAGGTAGGCGGTGTCAGACCTCTTGATTAGACACGACGCCGCGTTGCCCATGCCTCCGGTCATTCCCGCGCAGGCGGGAATCCAGTGAGTCGTGAGACGGTGATGCATGTGTTAAAGGATGAGGCCCATGACGAGAGCCGACGGAGATTCGCTACGGAAGACTAAAAGCCACGCGCTATTCCGCTCGCAGAATAGATGACGATGTCCGTGACAAGCCTGCGACTTTGTATTTGGGAGGGCGACGCGGCTTTGCCCATCAAATCATCTCCGCGACCGAATCCGTGGGCCAGCGTCGGAATTGGTGGGCAGAATCAGTTCTTGGGTGAATAGCTGGCCACCGCCCACTTCCGTGGCTTCCAGAGAATCAGGTAGGCCGAGAGAAAGGTCAGGGGCAGGATGATCGCCCAATGCGGAATGATGAGAAACGCTTCTCGATGATTCGGGCCTTTATCCACCTCGTGCCAGCAAACACTACGGAACCACCATCGAAGATCACCGCTCGGCCACTTCTTCATTTGTGGCTGTTCTGTGAATGGATAGGTAGTGAACTCGACGGTATTCACAGCATCCCAATTCAATGTGGGAATGTTCAATCGCACATAATAAATGGCACAGAATTGATTTGATGACCTCACCCCGACGCAGGCATGCTTCTCCGTTCGAATTGAAAGATCAGTCTGGCACATCATGCTGCGAATCCATGCCCCCGTAATCACGCACGCCATCACCAGCGAGGCTACCCCTGACTTTCGTCGCCAGCCGTGGAAGAAGGTGTGCATTGGGCTTACCCAGCGGAAACAGAGAAGGCCACCGACTGCAAATCGGTGGCCTTCTTATTTTTGATCTGCAATGTTCAGAACGCAATGTCGCCGCGCCCTCGCAATCTCGAGCATTTCCCGCGTTAGTCCAGCAGCCTGCTCTTGCGGTCTCGCCATTCGCTGCGCGCTTCTTTGACATGCTTAATCAAGAAGTTGCCCAAGTTTGCCTCGGTCTTTAATCCCTTGCCGAGCAGGTCGGTGCCACGCAATTTCGTATCGTACTGCTCAAGATACATGAATTCGAAGCCTTCCTTTTTTGGGGCCAGAATTTCATGCATTTTCTTGGCTTCCCTCAAATCGGTCGCATTCTTTGAACCAGCGATAATCAAGACGGGACGCTTCAAAAATCGAATCGCGCCCAATGTCTTGTTGGCACCCGAGCCTTCAGGAGACAGCAAAGCGATCGCTTGCACGTCCTGTCCACGTGGAGTCCGCTGGGCTGGCGTTGGTGCATCATCATATGGAGTTTTTTCCCAATCGATTTCCGTGAACCCGAGCGCAACGATCGCCATGACATCAGAGGAAACGATCCCCAGCTTGTTCATGTTCAACTGCTTGTTCTGATGTTCTTCGTAGATGAACTTCTTCACAGCGTCCAAATCGAGCGCGGCCATCGCGGCCAATTCGGCTTTCTTCGGGGTATCTGGCTTCTTATCGGAGGATTCACCGCCGCCGGTACTTTCACCATGACCACGCAGATCGACGGTGATCACCGCGAAGTCATTTTTTTGTAGTTGCTCGGCAAAAGCCTTCCAGACCAGCCTGTTACCCCCTTTACCATGCAACAAAATCACGACGGGTGCCTCTTGCCCCGCCGCCGATTTGAAATAAGTGATCTTGATGTCGATGCCATCTTTGGTCACCAAGGTCAGATCCTGACTGATGGCTTTCGGAGGTGGCTGACCAAACGCGGCGGAACACCAGACGAAAGCAAATGCCAACGCCAGAACCGGTAAGGTTGCTTTGGGCAAAATAACAGGCGGCATGGGATTTCTCCGGTTGTCCAACTAGTAGAAATGTCGTGATGTTGTCGCGTTCCGATAGCTTCGCACATGGATTGACGTTGTGTCGAGCCACTGTCAGTGTAGAGGTGCAAAAAACACTGGTCAATTCGCGCTGTGTATCGCGCCCGTAAAATACGGTGACTTGTCCGAATTCGTGATTCGCCTGAATCGACCATGAATCGACCTTGTATCTCGTTGCTGACAGACTTTGGTCTGCAAGATTCGTACGTGGGCCAGATGAAAGGAGTGATCGCCGCCGCAAATCCGGAGGCGATGGTCGTCGATTTGACTCATGCCATCCCACCACAACAAGTGTGGCAGGCGGCCGTTACCTTGTCGGATTCGATCGACGCCTTTCCCCCCGGGACGATTCACCTGGCGGTGGTTGATCCCGGAGTTGGCAGCACTCGACGCGCGATTGCCGCTGAAATCGGATCGTACCGCTTCGTCTGTCCCGACAATGGGCTGCTGTCACTGATCCTGCAGCGACATCCACTGCGTCGCGCTGTCCACCTCGATCAGCCGCGCTGGTGGCGACCAACTGTCTCGGGGACGTTTCATGGCCGAGACCTCTTCGCCCCCGTCGCCGCCGCATGGAGTCTGGGTCACGATCTCGCCGAGTTTGGCTCGTTGCTGGAAGGACCTCTGCAAGAGCTGCCTGTGCTGAACTATTCCGTGACGCGCGGCAACGACGGCGTTTTGATGGAAGTTCATGGCAACGTCCTGACGGTCGATCACTTCGGGAACCTGATCACGAATATCCCCCGAAGTGCCATCCCGGCCGACGCGGCGCACGTGGCCATTCAGGTCACCAACATCGAACTTGCAGGGGTGGTGCTATGCTACGCCGATCGTTGTGACGGTGAATGTGTGGCGTTGTACGGTAGCTCCGGTCGGCTTGAGATTGCGGTCGTTAACGGCGATGCCGCGCGGCACCTCGGTGCCGGCATCGGCACACCGATCTGCGTTCGATACCAGTAAATCCGCGGATTGGTCTGTCGCGCGGGTCGACGCGTGATGACAATGAGCCGTGTCTGCTCTCTCTTTCTTCAGCGGAATTGCCAGCCAAAATGTCGTCGCCGCGTGGGTTATTCGTGACCGGGACTGATACGAACGTCGGCAAGACTCATGTTGCCGCGATGATCATCCGCAGCTTGCGCCAGTCGGGACATCGCGTCGGTGCTTACAAACCCGCTTGTTCGGGAGCAATCACGGCTGCCGCTGGCCCCCGATGGGAAGACATCGACCAACTGCGGTCTGCCTTGGGAACGGATGACCCCGACGATCTGATCTGCCCACAGCGATTCCTGGCTCCTCTCGCCCCCCCGATGGCGGCGCGGGCTGAAGGCCGACAGGTGGATTTTGACCTGCTGGTCCAGGGGGCGGAGCGCTGGCAATCTCGCGCGGATCTGCTGGTTGTCGAAGGGGCGGGGGGGCTGCTGGCCCCTGTAGCAGAGGCAAAAACGGTGGCCGATCTCGCGGTCGCCATCGGCTATCCTCTGATCATTGTGGCTCGCTGCGGCCTGGGGACGATCAATCACACGCTGCTGACCATCGAAGCGGCGCGGCACCGGGGGCTGTCGGTCGCAGGAATCGTGTTGAACCAGAGTCGGCCCGAGGACGATTTCACGCTGGCCGAATCGAATGCCACGGCGATTGCAGCGCACGGGCAGGTCCCTATTTTGGGGATCGTGGCGTGGGGTGCATCGGACGGTTTGCAACGGCACGGCCATGCCGTCACAATCCCGTGGTCCGATTTGGCCCGGAATTAGGGAAACTCCAAATTCCTGCCGTGATGGTCGGCTTTCAATTAGACAGGGGCTTGTATGGCGACGGAAGTCAGTTGTGGGCAGTGCCAGGGTCGTCTGCTCGTGGAAACACTCGGAGTTGTCGTCGCTTGCCCGCACTGTGGAACACACCTGTCGATTCCCGCTCCGGAACCAGCCCCGCCGCCTGTGGCACCCGAGCCTCCAGTTCCGCAATTCGCGCCAGTGCCCGAGCCCGCACCCATTCCCCAGCCCGTTTATGCGCCGGCCCCCGTTTTGGAACTGCCGACACCGGTATTGGAATTCCCCGCGGCCGCCCCGCCACAGATTCATCAACCCGCCAGCACAGTGGCGGTGACGCCAGAGCCACCCGTTCCCGAACCCATCGCAGTCCAGGCGGCACCACAGCCGGTAATGTTTACGGCTCCGCTACTGGAACCTGAAACGCCAGCGGTGCCCCCCGCCGATTGGGTTCCACCTGCGACACCGGAATGGACCGCCCCCGCCGAGCCAGCGCCTCCCGTGCCTACTGGAGCAACGGAATTGCAACTTTCGGCGACACAGCAGCTTTCGCTGGGAGCGATTGCAGTCGAAGCAGCGAAATCGGCGCCGCAACTGGCAATTCCAGATTTCGCCAACGCTTCTGCCACGGCTCCACCGGCTCCCACTCCGATTTCGTTTGACTTCGGAGCGGCTCCCGTACCGCCCGCTGCTCCGACGACATTCGCAGCGGCACCAGTTGCGCCAACGCCACCGATGACATTTGGTGCCGCGCCGACTGCAGCCGCTCCCATGACGTTCGGAGCCCCAGCCGCATCACCGGCACCTTCGTTCAATTTCGATATGGGTTCGATTGCAACTCCAGGGCCGGTCACAGCGAGCACCGCAGTTCCGGCGGCTCCGACCACCTTTGGAGCGGCACCTTCTTACAGTTCCCCCACGGAAGCCTCCACGATCAGCGTGGCCGAAGACCCTATGTTTTCGGACAGCGACCTGCTGGCAAAGCAGAAATTCTTGTTCACCGTGCTGGTCGTCGTCGGCAGCTATGCCAGTTGCATGACGATCGTCGTGCTCTACATGCTGATTCGAGGTCAGGCCAGTAACTTGGAGAGCCTGCCTGATCTGGCTCCCCCTCGGGGCGAAAACGGACAACTGAGTTGGAGATACAATCCCCCAAAAAACAACGTGGCCTCTGGCCATGTTTTGACATTGGGGCAGTCTCGACGATTTGGCAGCGTGAATGTCACGCCTCTCAAGGTGACCCGCGGATCGGTAAAGTTCGAACATTTCCTGGGTGACGCAGGAATGACACGCGAACCAACGCCACCCGTGTTGAAACTGTGGATCAAGTTTGAAAACGTCTCGCGAAACCAGAAGTTTGCTCCTGTCGATCCCTACCTCTTGTTTACGCGCAAATCCGGTGGCATGGGAGATCCGATTCAGGCGAATAGTTTTATCGCCACGTTAGAAAACCAGCGCCAAGGGACACCGGATTCGAACGTCTTCGAGATGTCGAAGGAGAGCGAATTCCGCATGGTCGGACAGAACTTGAGCGTGGACCTGGAACCAGGCGAGAAGCTGGAGACGTTTATTCCATCCGATGAAGAAGCCACCAGTTTGAGCGGCGACTTGGTGTGGCGAGTTCAATTCCGCAAAGGATACAACCCCTCGTCGAAGCGCGGCGTGACGACGTTGATCGATGTGCGGTTTAACAGTCGCGATGTGAAAGACGAACGCGGCGCGTAACGATCGAAGAGATTGCGAATTGAAAAATGCAAATTGCAAATTGAGGAACGCAAGAACTGAAGTGTTCTCGCAAGTGATCCAGACGCAAACTCCGCGCGGCAACTTAAGATGACGTGGCGGTACTTTCCTCTCTTCTTCAATTTGCACTTTTCAATTCGCAATTTGCAATTTGCAATCTCTCCTAGGGTATCGACATCGCCAACAATTTGACCACTCGAGCTACCTTAACTTCGTCCCTCACCTTGTGCGTCTTCCACCCGTTCCGACGTTGTCGTTTTCCGGCAAACTCAACGCAAACCCCGCAATCATCCCGGGACCTCACGTGGCAAATCGGCAACACGGCCATGTTGCCCGAATTCAACGTCTGCGCAGATCCCCTGCGCTCCGTATAGACTCACCACAAACCGGTGTTGACACAAACCATCAAAGTTAAACTGGTGAGACTTGTCCGGTTCGGTGGAGTCCGTCGAGGAATGTCGCTCTGCGGGTTGTATGGTGTTTGCAAGCGTGTTTTCATTTGGCACGCTCCGTTTGTTGATTTTTGTATTTTTCCCTCAAGCTCCGGTTGCGCCGCGCTTTATCATTGCGTTACCGATTCTGTTCACGGGGCACTCTGGCGATTGAAGCCAGGAATGTAGTTCTGACGTGAACGCAGAATCGTTCGGTCACACGGATGAATCGACGTATGCAATTCCCGTCGGGATGTGTCGGGGTTCTTGCATCACGGAAGCTAGATAACAACTTGAGGGGGGATTCATGAACAGATGGTTGGTGGGCGCCATGGGCGCGCTAGCGATCGTCGCGGCTTTATCGCCACAGTCGGCAACGGCTGGGTGCTATTGCGGCGCCGCTAGTTACCGCTGTTGTCCGACAGCGGCCTGCGAGCCCGCAGCATGTTACACGACATGCCGCGTGGAGCGTCAGCAATGTCAACGGACAGTCTATGACTACGTACAGGAGCCGCAGCCGTATACCGTCAGCCGCACCGTGTACGACACGTCCTATGAGGACGTGCAGCAGACCTGCTATCGCAACGTCGTGGAAACGGCATATCGAGAGCAGTCCTATCAGGTCAATCGCCAGGTCGTTGAAACGGCCGAACGCGAAGAGGCCTACACCGTGATGCGTCCGGTCACCGAGACGATGTATCGCGAATGCAACTACACGGTCCAGAAGCCCGTGTGGGAAGAATGCACTCGCGAAGTTCGTCGCTGTGTGCAACGGCCCGTCACCGAAACGATCGAGCAGGAATGCCGTCGCACGGTCGTCCGCAACGTCAGCGAAACGATCAATCAAGAACGTTGCTACACGACGATGCAGCCCGTCACCACCTATAAGACGGTCAGCCGCGATTGTGGTCGCTGGACGACACAGAAAGTCTGGCACAACAGCTTCTGCTTCCCAAGCTGCGTTCGTGATGAATGCGGTAACGCTCGCATGGCGATGGTGCCGCGAGGTTTCTACACCAGCCGTCCAGTCTGGTGTCCGAACATCGTTTGTCAACAGGTTCCCTGCACGACGTATCAACGAGTCGTCTGCAAGCAGATCGTCCCTGTGACGGTCTGTCGCCAGGTTCCCGAGACGATCGTCACCAAGGTTCCTGTCCAAGTCTGCCGCATCGTGACCGAACAGGTTGTTGACAAAGTCCCATATCGCACCTGCCGCATGGTCTGTGAACAAGTCGCCCAGCGCATTCCATATCAGGTCTGCAAGCTGGTGCCAGAACAATGCACTCGACGAGTACCGATTCAGACCTGCCGTACCGTCACCGAAATGAAGACCTGCCGCGTTCCTTATCAGGTCTGTCGTCAGGAGCCTTTCACTGTGACCAAGCGAGTTTCTCGCTGCGTTCCACGTGAAGAGCAAACCCAATGCACCCGCATGGTGACCAAGTGCGTTCCTCGCGTCGAATCCTACGAAGTCTGCAAGATGGTCCCACAAACCGTGTGTCCATCGGGCGGATGTTCGACGGGTGATTGTGCCACCGGCGGTTGTGCTTCCGGCAACTGTGGTGTGCCACAAATTGCACCACCGGCCGGAGTGTCGCCCACACCAATTCCAGACAACGGCCCACGTCCAGAAGTGACCCCGTTGACCCGTGGCTTCCGCTTCCCACGAGGCGCCGCAACGTGATCAGCCCAAAGTAGACGGCACACTCCGTGTGCCGAACGCTTTCGGAAAAACATCAGGACCGCGTTCAATTTGAACGCGGTCCTGCTTTTGTTTGGGGGTTTCTAATCGGGCGAAGCTTGCTGACAATCTTGGTGAACCGGGCTACTTTGGTAGAGACGAACCGCTGGGCGATCACCCGTGAGCACTGAATCAGGACGTCATGCCACTACCTACACGCCAAGAAATCTCCCCCTATGACGACTTAGATGGTCGCGTCGCTTGCGAGCACTTCCTCGGCAAGACCTTGGAGGAGGCTGAAGCACTATTGCGCGAGAACTCCCTCTACTATCAGGAAAATCTGATGTGGATGGGTCCGGTTGCTTTTCGCTACTACCTTCCTGCAGTAGTCGAATTCATTCGCAGCGAGGCTGCCACCGACGATTCCGATTTTGTCGCGTTCTTTGCGAGCACCCTGGAATTTCGTTTCAAGTACGAGCCTGGGGAGATGCGGCCGGTCGCGCAGCAGCTTGCGGTCCTTTGCGGCTATGTTGTCGAATATTGGTCGCGGTTCGAATCTGGCTCAGAAGCTTACGGTGATGTTCGGACTCGCTACCAGTTACTCCAACAAATATTCTCACGCATGGCAATGGACGGATCGGCATGAGAATAATTGTCACATGGTCAATGCGAGCAAGCGGCGCTTTCTACATTCCCACGGAGGAGTTCAGAAATGACTCGGGTGTTCTTCCTGCTGGCTATGCTTGGTGCTGTTTCTGTCGTCGCAGACGAGACACCGCCAGAGCTCGATCCGACGATCGATTCAGCCGAAGAGTTCGAAGCACGCACCAAGCCATTGATCGCTGGCATACGGAATTCGTCTTCACTAGTGGTCTACGAAGGCCTCCCTCATCAAATGTGGGAACAGGAAGCGCTCGAGAAGGAATTGAAAACGAAAAAGACGTTGAAACGTCACGGATTTCCGTTCTATGAGACTCCGATCAAGGTGAAAAAAGAAGTCGCTGCGAAATTGACTGCCACCTGCGGCGACCTCAAGAATTTTGAGCGATGGAGTGGAGACAAACTCTGTGGCGGATATCACCCGGACTGGTGCGTTGAGTTCCAAGAGGGGACCAATGTCTATCACGTGCTTATTTGTTTCGGGTGCAGCGAGGCACGGTTCTATGGTTCGAAGAGGGCTGTCTACAGCGATCTGACAAACGTGAGCAAGGAGAAATTCGAGGAGATGCTCAAGCCACTTCGGAAGGAACGCCCGGCTCGAGATTAGCCGCCTTGGGGCCAACTTGCCTTTGTCACTGGCCAGTACAGTTCGTCGTCCCCCAGAGAGCTACGGCAAATATCCGAATCATGTTCCTGCGCCCAATTCGGCGGATAGTTCGAATCCGATCGTTGTACGGATATGATCGTGCAGTCGATTTCTGGATTCGTTACGGGTCGGGCCTTTGATTGGAATAGCCGCGATGAGAGTGTCTGTTGGTCTCGCGTTGTCGTGTCTTTGCCTGTTCGCCGTTCAACTGCGTGCCGCCGATGCGGCGAAGGGGTCTCGGCCGAATATTGTGTTCGTGATGGCCGATGATCTCGGCTATACCGATCTGGCATGTTATGGCAGCAAGTACTACGAGACTCCGAACATTGATCGGCTGGCGAGCCAGGGATTGCGGTTGCTGAACCATCATCATTGCCAGAACTGCGCCCCGACTCGGGCCGCGTTGATGACCGGCCAATATGGTCCGCGAACAGGAATCTATACGGTCGGAAACATTGATCGGTTCGATTGGCAGTCTCGACCTCTGAAGCCAGTCGACAATGTCACTCAATTGCCGCTGGACCGCAATATCTTCGCGAAGCAACTGAAGCAGGCGGGGTATGCCACCGGGATGTTCGGCAAATGGCATCTGGGCGAGAAGGGGCTGCATCATCCAAGTCAACGCGGCTTTGATGAAGCGATCACGTCGGCAGGAGCTCATTTCGATTTTGAGACGAATCCGAAGACCGATCACCCCGCCGGAGAATATCTGGCTGACTTTCTGACCGATCGGGCCGTCGACTTCATTCAGCGACACAAGGACCAGCCGTTCCTGTTGTACTTACCCCACTTTGGCGTGCATGCGCCTCATGACGCCAAGCCCGAATTGATCAAGCATTTCAAGCCCAAACCTGGTGTCGACGGCCACAACAGCCCGACCTATGCAGCAATGATCGCCAGTATCGATGAGAGTGTCGGGCGCATCATGAAGACGCTGGACGAACTGAAGCTGGCAGACAACACGGTGCTGATCTTCACCAGCGACAATGGCGGAGTCGGCGGCTATATTCGCGAAGGGATCAAACGCGGCGGTGGCGACATCACCGACAATGCGCCGCTGCGCAGTGGGAAAGGGAGTCTCTACGAAGGTGGAACGCGCGATCCTTTCATTATCCGGTGGCCCGGTGTGACACCGGCCGGTTCCACCTGCAACGTCCCGACAATCCACGTTGATCTGTATCCGACACTGTTGGAACTCGCATCAGCGGCTCGACCGGCACAGGTCCTGGACGGCGAGAGCCTGGTACCGTTGTTCCGCGATCCCAAGAGCAAGCTTTCTCGAGATGCCATCTTCCAGCACTTTCCGGGCTATCTGGGGGCGGGAGCCGGGTTCTGGCGAACGACGCCGGTCAGCCTGATTCAAAGTGGCGACTGGAAGTTGATGGAGTTTCTGGAGGATGGCCATCTGGAACTCTATGACTTGTCGAAGGACATCGGCGAAACGAACAATCTGGCCGCATCAATGCCCGAGAAGGCGAAAACGCTGCAGGCTCGGCTGGTTGCCTGGCGCGAGGAAGTGAAAGCCCCAATACCGACGCCCAACGACATGAAGACTCCCAAGACGGGTAAGAAAGCCAAAGCGAAGGCGAAGGCCGACGACGACTGACCGCTTCCACTCAACCTCGTTGATTGACAGCGAGAATGCGGTTGCACGTAATTATGCAGCTCATTCAATGGCGATCGGCTAAACGGCTTCATTGGTTCAACTTCGAGGAGAAATCATGGGATCGATGCGAGTTGCTCAAGTTTCCAAACCGAATGGTCCCCTGGAGATTGTCGAACGACCGATCCCTGAACCTGGACCTCAGACCGTACGAATCAAGGTGCAGGCCTGCGGAGTCTGCCACAGCGATTCGATAACGATTCAAGGGGCTGTGCCGGGGATTCAATATCCTCGAGTCCCCGGTCACGAGATTGCGGGCGTCATTGACGCGATCGGACCGAACGTGACGGGCTGGTCAATTGGACAGAAGGTCGGTGTGGGTTGGAACGGCGGCTACTGCGGCCAATGCAATTCGTGTCGCCAAGGAGATCTGTTTGCCTGCGAAACTCATCAGGCGACCGGCGTGACTTATGACGGGGGCTATGCCGAATATGTAATTGTCCCGATC
>DASYEA010000042.1:0-4606 GCA_036499265.1 Schlesneria sp.
TGAAGTCCGATCCCGCGTGGGAAGACTGGAGTTGGTTTCCACGAGGCGGCGAGACAGATTTCAAGTTGACCAAAGTGCTCGATGTTCTCGAATCACTGCGCAGTGACATCACGATCTACTCAGGGCTGTCTCATCCCGCCGCGAGAAGTGTTCACGGCCATTCCAATGCGGATCAGTACTTGACGGGTGCGCCGGTCGGTGGCGACGGCCCGTATCGGAATTCGATCTCCCTCGATCAGGTCTATGCCGAGTACGCGGGCGACTTCACTCGACACTCTTCGTTGGTCATGTCGACCAATGGCGGCGTCGGCGGGCCGCGTGGTGCGCAGACTCAATCCTTCAATCGAGAAGGCCGCCCGATTCCGGCGATGAACAGGCCTAAGCAAATCTTCGACATGCTGTTCGTGACCAGCGGCAAAGACGCGGCCGAACGACTGACGCGAAGCAAGAGTGCCCTCGATCTGCTGATTGAGAATACTCGCTCGCTTAACCGCCAACTTTCGACTCGCGATCAAGAGACGCTCAGGCAGTATCTGGACGCCGTCCGCGATACCGAGTTGAAGCTTGCCAAGGCGCAACGGTGGATCGATACGCCGGTTCCCCAAATCGACACGCAGAACTTGCATCTGGAAGCCGAGCCGAAAGAAGCCCGGCTTTATTTCAAGACGATGTATGAACTGATCTATCTGGCGTTCCTCAGCGATTCGACTCGCGCCGCGACCTTCCAGTTGGGGCGAGAAAACGGCGAAGGTCCGCACGACCTGCTGTCATTGGCCGTTGGACATGGCGGAGCTCACGGCCTGACGCATGAGGTCAAGAAGCCCGGCGGTTGGCAAAACCTAGGGACTTATAACCGCTATCAGGCCGAAGAATTTGGTCGGTTCGCTCAACGATTGAAAGACACGCCCGAGCCGACTGGCAATGGGACCATGCTGGACAACACGCTGGCGATGCACGGTTCCGCTTCCAGCAGCTTCCATCTCTCGCGCAACTATCCGCTTATTTCCGCCGGCGGCAAGAACCTCGGTTTCAATAACGGCCGGTATCTCAAGTTCGGCAAAGGAAACGAAGACAACCAGTCGGGAGCAGGAATCGATACCGACGCCGGATGGACAGCGAAGATGGAAGTCGAAGAGCTTCCTCTCGCAAAGTTGTTCGTCACCATCTTGCAAAGGCTTGGAGTCGAGACCGATTCGTTCTGCGGGCACACGGGAACCTTGAGCCGGGTTTAAGAGCATGGATCGTTCCCGGTGATTAAGCGGTGTGCGATGTTGGTGTGGACGATCACTCCCGGCAGCCGGATTAGGGTGGTGAGGCGTTTGCCAATTGTGGACCGGTACCCGCGTTATCGTCTCAACGCACCACAATGTTGGAATACAAGGGAGGCTCAGACGGAGGAATGGATCATCGTGAACTTTCCAAATCATGTTGTGTTCGCGAATTGATCAATTGTGTCATCGCGATTTCGGCTTAGATTTGCGAGCAGATTTCTTAACAGCCTTCGGGCCGTTCGTTCGCAACCACCGAGTGCGGTGCTTGCGAATCAATTCGATGGCTTCACCTCCATCGGGTACGCACATCGGGATATTCATGTCGTCGGCGCTGGCCAGAGGTGATTAGGTCGAGAGCATCGAAGTCTTGGCCCATTCGATCAGGCCGGGCCACATGCTGTCGACGAGTATCAATGGAGTGTCGTCCAAGTGATGCACCTGCAGTAACTGCCAGATCATCAGCGTTTCCAGCACCGTGCCAACACCCCCGGGGCTACGATGAAGCCGTCTGATGTCAGTACGAATTGGTGGAGTCGTGTGAAAAATGTTCGATGCTCGAACGCTCGGTCGACGAACGAATTGATTTCTTGCTCGAACGGAAGATCGACACGAATCCCGAACGACTTCGCTCGTTCTGGTGTACCGGCAGCCCCTTCGTTGGCTGCCTGCATCAGGCCTGGACCACCTCCGGTGATGATATCGCAATCGAGTTTGGAAAGTTCGGCGGCACACCGTTTGGTCTCTTCCTACCCGAAAGTGCCTGGTTGCACGCGCGCCGAACCGAAGATCGTGACTCGATACCGTTCTCTTCGTGAAGGCCGCAAACGCGTGATATTGTTCACGACGTCCCACAGTCCGAGAACGGCGTCAGCCAGCACGTCTTTGACCTGATCTTCGTCGGCCAGGCTGATCGCATCAGTTCGCTTCGAAGCCGAGGCGGCATTTTTCATGAGGTCACCTTTCATGAATTATTCAATTTCAATTGGTAGGTGTCGGCTTCAATATTTGCTGAGTGTGTTGCGCGATCATCAGTTCTTCATTTGTCGGTATGACCCACGCAGCCACTTGGCTATCGGCGGCGGAGATTCGACGCGCGCCTTGCTGATTGAGGGAGTTGTCGAACTCAAGGCCTAGCCAGCGTGCTCCCTGACAGATGCGAGCGCGGATCGCCGGGCCATGTTCGCCGATGCCACCGGTGAAGACAATCGCGTCGAGACCGCCGAGCGCTGCGGCCAGTGAGCCGATTTCTCGTGAAATACGATAGACAAACAAGTCGATAGCTTCCGCGGCGTGAGCGTTGGTCGCTTCACGTTCCAACAGCGTCCGCATGTCACTGGAAATCCCCGAGACACCTAGTAGCCCGGATTCTTGTGTCAGCAATCGTTCGAGATCGCGAGCATCCAGCCCGTGCTGGTTCATCAAGTACAGCAACACTCCGGGATCAATCGCGCCGCAGCGCGTTCCCATGACAAGTCCATCGAGCGGCGTGAAAGACATCGTGGTCGCGATGCTGACCCCGGCCTGCATCGCACATAAGCTCGCGCCGTTGCCCAGGTGAGCGACAACGGTACGACCAGACGCCGCTTTCGGATCGATCTGTGGCAAGCACTTCGCGATGTACTCGTAGGACAACCCATGGAAGCCGTAGCGTTGAACGCCCGATTCGGTCCATTTGCGAGGGATCGCGAAATGCTGAGCCACCGACGGTTGAGTTCGATGGAACGACGTGTCGAAACACGCGACTTGCGGCAGCGCCGGCGCGTGACTCGCAACGGCCCGAATCGCGGCGATATTATGAGGCTGATGCAGCGGGGCCAGCGGGACAAGCGTTTCCAAGTCGGCCAATACTCCGTCGTCCACTCGTACTGGTTGGGTAAACTTCATCCCGCCGTGCACTACGCGATGTCCAGCGGCCGTGAGACGAAGTTCACCGAGTTGACCGCGTTGGCCCCAATCGAACAAAAATTCGATGGCGCTGGCATGCCCCAATGTCGAATCGGCTGGCCATTCGCGTTCGTCAAGAACATTGTCCGCGACATCGTGAGCGATGAATCGTGGCGTGCTCAGCAGTGATTCCAACTGGCCGCGTAGCAGCAACTCGGGCGGATCGCTGTTTCGAAACACCGAAAACTTCAGGCTCGATGAGCCAGCATTTAGAACAAGCAGAGCGTCGCTCATGTTGATTATTCAACTTCCGTCAGAGCCACGGGGCAGGGCGTTACGTTCCATATTTCTGCGGCATATTCGGCGATTGTTCGGTCGCTGGAGAACTTGCCCGAACCGGCTACGTTGAGGATGGCCTTGCGAGTCCAAGCGTCCTGGTCTGCGTACAACTCGCCGAGTTGATGCTGGGCATTCGCGTACGAGGTCAGATCCGCGAGATGCCTAAAGTAGTCGCCGCGATCGAGCAGCGTCTCGCGAATTGGTCCGAAGATTCCGGGAGTATCAAGACTGAAGTGATCACTAAAAATAAGGTCAAGTGCCGCTCTCGTTTCAGGTTCGTTCTCGTAATGCCAGCGTGGGTCGTAGTAGACGACACTACGGGTATTCGCGACTTCTTCAGCGGTCAGGCCGAAGAGGAAGAAGTTTTCCTCGCCAGCCTCTTTGGCCATTTCGATGACGGCTCCGTCCCGCGTGCCGATCGTAAGTGCGCCGTTCATCATGAATTTCATGTTGCTGGTGCCACTGGCTTCGTAACCCGCAGTCGAAATTTGCTCGGAGACATCGCTGGCTGGAATCAGCCTCTCTGCAAGCGAGACGTTGTAGTTCGGAAGAAACACGACCTTGATGCGGCCGCGCGTCGCGGGGTCAGCGTCAACAACCTGGCAGACGTTGTTAATCAGTTTGATGATTAACTTGGCCAGATGGTACGCGGGCGCTGCTTTACCTGCAAAGAAAAATGTCCGTGGTGGGATCGACAGCGATGGATTCGTTCGGAGTCGGTTGTAAAGCACGATGACGTGAAGCACGTTAAGCAGTTGTCGCTTGTACTCGTGAATTCGCTTGATCTGGCTGTCGAAGATCGTGTTCGGATCGACGATTTGCCCCGTGGTTTCCTTGAGCCAAGCTGCGAACCGCTCTTTGGCGGCTTGTTTCGATTGGCGGAAACGCGTGCGGAATGCGGCATCGTCGGTCAGTGGACGCAGACGCCTCAGTTCGCTGAGATCGGTGATCCAGCGATCCCCGATCGATTCCGAAATGAGGGCGGACAAGTCGGGATTCGCCGTCAACAGCCAGCGTCGCGGAGTGACACCATTCGTCTTGTTGTTGAATCGTTCGGGAAACAATTCGGCGAAGTCTGCAACAACGCGCGTGCGCAGCAGGTCAGAATGAAT
>DASYEA010000043.1:0-4573 GCA_036499265.1 Schlesneria sp.
TCTTTGCGGTGTTGGCCTCGAACAAGAGTACCTGTCGGCTGTCCGGGATCAGGTGCGGAGTCCAGTATTCCTTTTGGGCGACTTTGCGCTTTTCAGGAGTAAGAATTCCCTGCGGCGTTCCTGATCTGTCGAGAAGCCATAGCACGTCATCGCCCGCTATCAGCAACCGCCTTCCATCGTAGGCAATTCGAGGAAAATTTCCGATGACGTCTGGTAGAGGAATCGTACGGATTGGATCTCCGTTTGGTTCATAAAGATGAACTGCCCACCCACTTATCACCGCGATGGAACCGTCGGTTCCCATAGCCGCACTGCCTAATGCCACGAGCCAATTGCCATCGGGCCTGCGGCGAATCTTGCGGATGATTTTCCCAGATCGATCGACCAACACCATGTCCTCGTATTGCAGTGCGATGACATTTCCAGAACCGGGGGTCATGAAGCCACGATTGGCCGGTAGAGTCACATTTTCCAGTCGCTGGCCGTTCACGGAGAAATGCGCGAAATCTCTCGCTTCATCGGGAAAGGACGGGCCCCGGCCAAGCCCCAAGTATACTTCTCCTTGATCATTGATCGTCACCGCCGGATTAAAGAGTGCTCCCTCGAAGTCAGTCGGTCGCGCTTTACAGATATGGAGTAGCTTACCAGTGTCATCGAAGACATGGATCGAGCCGGTTCTTTTGTCGACCGCATGAAGTTGCCCTTTCGTATCGATAGCGATGCCGGCGATCTCGTTAAGCGTTTCAACCTGGGGTGCCTGTCCCAGGACCAAATCAGCAATTCCCTGATCGTTGAGTTTGACCAAACAGTCTCCGTCACAGGTCCATAGCCGGCCGTCTGGTGAGGCCTGTACTCCATCACTCGTATCGATCAATCGACCGTCCCGGTATTTGGGCGTGAATTCCGATCTTACAGTTCCATCATGCTTCATCCGGATGAATGGGGGTGAGCCATTAAAGTCTTCGACGATAAAGCCGGCATCCACATCGGATGTAATTCTGGTCGGATAGTTTGGATCTCGTTTCCAGGACTTCGCGAGATCGAACTTGCGTTGCAGATGGCCTTGCCGACTAAAACATTTCACCTGCTTCTGGCTGTTTTCTAGAACAACGATTTCGTCGCGACTTATCATTGCGATATCGTCGACACCGAAGAGAGCATCATTGCCCTTGTTGTTGTTGTAGTCATCGTCGCGTTTCCAGAGTTGCTCGCCCCGCTTGTTGAAGGCGAAGACGGATTGTTGGGAAGTGAACCTGTATCGCATCGTGGCCAGTGCGACGAAGCCGCCATCTGGAAATCCCACGAGACGATCGATCGACGGGCAGTCAAAACCGGTGACAGCCGTTAATTCGTGTGTTTTCACATCAACCCACCAGGCCTTTGATTTCGCTTCAATCCCCGCGCCCGAATTGGTGAGGACAAACCGTGAGCTACCGATCCAACTGCAACCTGTCCATTTGGAGTCTGGTTCGACGTCAACTTTGACTGGGATCTCATGCAACAACTTCCCGTTCTGATCGAATTGGACGAAGATGGGTGATCTGGCATCTTCATCGATGCGCAGAAACGCAATACCACCCTTGTCATCAAACGTAAATGTGCGAATCTTTCGGATCGGTGAATCCGGCGAAGGTACTTTTGATCGGAGTTCCAACGTACCCAAGTAGGCCAGTGGGCGTTCGGGAAGCTTAACCGGCTGCGGATTCAATAAGGTCGCCAATCGGTGCTTGGTTTCTGCAATCTTCGACACCTTCCAAGTGCCGGAGACGTTCTGCACGGCAAAAGTCACTCTCAATGACTTGGCCGCGAAGAGCAGATCGAAGCGTCCAGTTTCATCGCATCGCAAAATGCCGCCGTGACGTTGAATCAGGTTCTGGAGTTTGTCCTGGTGGTTGCTATCGCCACGAACCGAATAGTCATCAGGAAGTTCCAGTTCCCACACCGGCTTTGCGTCGAGACCGGCTAAGGTAAAGCGAGCCCCGACTCGCCGGCCCTTCTTCATGTCCTGACGCCACCAGTGCACCAACGTCAATGCAGTGCCCGGAACTGGCTTCGCGACGAGGATGCCGTTCGCCGATTCGGCATTGGTCATTAAACTGGCGGGGACCAGTTTTTCGACTGCAGTTGCGGTCGAAAGCCGGTAGATCCACCAGGATTCCCATCCCCGATTGAGATCGGGGTCGCTCACTCTGACGACCAATCGATCATTCGGTTCGTCGAGCATCAGACCTCTCGCAATGGGATCCGTAGGGCCGTGAATAAACCGGCTTGACTGTCGCTTGGTGACATCATTCCTGAGAATCTTGCCTTGTCGATCCATGACGACAACGACGAATTCTCCGGGCTCTCCAACTCCCGACCGGCCCCGTGTGTAGGCGTAACCTGCAATGGTTCCTTTGTCCGTGACACCGGCATCCCACAAGGTGAATGGTAGCGTCGTAGACCACAGGTCCTGACCATTCTCTTGAAAGCGATAAGTCGCTTCACCGCATCCATGGCGATCACTCGGATCGACTGTCAACGAGTATTGCCCTGCCGGAGCGCGATACGTCTTGGGATTGAGGACTTCGATAATTGCGAGCTGGGCATCAGCCGTCGACGATCCGAGACCAATCGAAGTCAAACAGATCCAAGTCAAGACCATGGTCCCGACAGAGGATGATGAAACTCTCATGGCGATCCTGGCCTCTGGAACCTGTGCGAAAATCGATCGCTGTTTTGCACTGACGTGGGCCGACATGTATTCGAAAGTCAGTATAGCGATCTTCAAGAAGATTTTTGCAAAGTGGAAGTCTCTCGGATCTGAGCGAAGGTCTGATCGATCAGCAACTCGCCGTTGCGGAAAACGCATTGCAGATGATCGGGGCGAGGGTCGGTTACGGGGACTGTCATGAACTCGGTTCTCTGCTCGCTGTCACAAGCGACCAGCTTGAAGCGGCCTGATTTGGATTTTTTCCCTTCGTCGGTGATGGGTTGCTTGAACACATCCCGCTCTTCATCGCCCACGGTCACCGAGGAACACTTGAAGGCAAAACGCTGGGTATCGCGATTGAGTTTCTGCAGCAACCCGCCTCCAGAACCGAAGGCGATGTTGTCGGCTGACCAGTTAGCTTGTTCCATGGCGTTCAGGATCAGGCCAAGCATCTGGATGTCGATGCCGTCGCCCTGGATGACTCGCACCTTGGGGTGCAGGACTCGATAGCCTTTCGAGTTGGTCGTGAAGCCGAATTTCTCGCCGAGCAGATCGAGGACTTTGACGACGGTGGTTGGGGGATCGCCCGAATCGGGGCGCACGATCAAGACACCATCCCGGGCCAGAACTTGATCTTTGAGGACGCCACCCCAGATGTTCGTGCAGCAGTTGAAGATGTCGTAGCTGTCGCTGACGACGGCAACGAGGCCGGTTGGATATTGCGTCAGCATGTTGCGGCAGGCGTCCACTTCGTGCTCTTTGCCCCATGCGGTGATCGTGCTGTGTTCGGCAGCGGGGATGGAGAATCCGGCGCAGGGTTCGAGATAGAACTGGTTGGCCAGGACTAACGCGGCGATGTTGTCTGTCCCTTGGAAGTTGACAAGGTGGGCCGCGCCGCCGAGAGCCGCTTGTTCGGGGCAGGTTACGCCACGGAAGCCAAAATCATGCAGTTTGAAGTCGAGCAGAGTCGGGTCGCCGGTTTTGGCAAGCGAGTTGCGGATGATGTTCTTCATCGCACGGCTATGAGTGGCGACGGTGGAGGGATACCACACCTGGACGAGTAACGATTCCAGGTAGTTGGTGAGCCAGTACGCATGGGGATCGGTGTTTTCCACCGTCATCAGGACGTTGGATGATCCGACGATTGTTCCTTCTGGGACGGCCTTGATTTCGACGGGAAGCCACCCGTTGTGGTGCTTGAGGATGTGCTCCCAGCCCGCTCGATTGAAGACTTGTCCGCCGAAGTGAGCGTTAAACAGTTGCTCGGCTCGAGTGATCTTTTCCTGAGTGACGACGGGGCCGACCAGATACTGCTTGAGCCAGTATTGCAGGCCGAAGAAAGTGGTCTCAGAGTATGCGGAGCCTGAACGCGATTCAAAATACGAGTAGACTCGGTTGGTGCCGGGCGGGTACTGCTTGTAGTGGCTGACCTTATAGCTGTCGGTCAGGCAGCAGATGTTGTTGAGCCAGTCCATTCCGTGATTCCTTTGGAGGCGGATGGAATTAGACGAGAGGTGCCAACAGGCTGGTTCGCACTCGGTCTGCTCGTTCGACCAGGTCGCGAGCACGATCTGGACCGAGGTGATGCTGGACCCAGGCATAGCCCGGCGAGAGTCCTGAGCAGCGTTTCATGTTGTGGGAATCGGTTGCCAGGATGGCTTCACGGTGAGTTCTGAGAAACTGTTCGCCGAAGGCTTTGGCATCAGAGCCGAAGTTGCCCAAGAGCGAATCCACTGTGATCTGGATCCACGCCCCGGCATCGACGATGGGTTGCAAGAGAGCGGGACGTTTACGGAAGAAGTCATGGCGTTCGGGATGAGCGATAATTGGAGTCATGCCGCGATCACAAATCCACTCGATAAGTTCGACGGAGTCCGCTGG
>DASYEA010000044.1:0-4015 GCA_036499265.1 Schlesneria sp.
ATGGACTCACTGTCTCACACCTACGAAAATGCTATGGCGACCTGACGGCCGTCGAAGATTTGGATCTGCATGTCCGGCGCGGAGAAATCTTCGGCCTGATCGGCCCCAACGGCGCCGGTAAGTCCACCAGCATGATGATGATCATTGGACTGCTGAAGCCGGATTCCGGAACGATCTCGTTCGATGATCAGCCATTTGATATTCGAAGTTCAGAGATGCGATCACGCTTCGGGTTAGTTCCGCAAAACCTGGCGATCTACTCGGAATTGACCGCGATTCAGAACCTCAAGTTCTTCGGTCGCTTGAACGGACTATCCGGTCAAAAGTTGCAAGAGCGAGTTGATTTTGTCTTGCACCTCACAGGGTTGCAGGACAAAGCCAATCATAAGGTTGACACATTTTCGGGAGGTATGGCACGACGCCTTAATTTTGGCGTCGCGCTGGTCCATGAACCGGAATTTGTGGTTCTGGACGAACCGACTGTCGGGATCGATCCGCAGTCGCGAACCAACTTACTGGATGGAATTCGCGAACTGAAGAAACAGGGGGCTGGCGTCCTTTACGCATCGCACTATATGGAAGAAGTCGAAGCGATCTGCGATCGCGTCGCAATCATGGATCACGGTCGACTCCTGAAAGAAGGAACGATCGACGAACTACTGGATCGAAATCAGGCGGAACTCACGATCGAGGTGGCTTCTCTTGCCCCCGATGTTGAAGCCAAACTGCGGGAAATCGCAGAAATCGAGACCGACGGCGAAGGGAAGACTCGCATCCAAATCAACCATTCATTACATCAACGCGATGATTCCAACCAACTGCGCAGCGTCTTTGAAATCTTGGATCGGGCTGGTATCCCACTTGAGAATGTGGCGTCGCAGAAGACGAGTCTCGAAACGCTCTTCCTCAAGCTGACCGGTCGAAAGTTGAGGGATTGATGGGCGCCTGGGTAATCACACTAAAAGACCTCCGCCTAATCGCTCAGGACCGCGGTGCGCTCTTCACGCTGTTGGCATTACCGATCGTGTTTATCGCCATTTTGGGTATGTCGACCGGGCAAATGCTCTCGCAACGCGACGACGTCAAGCTGATCAATATCGGTTTCGTCGATGAAGATCAGAGTGAGCTTTCAACGGCGGTTTACGACAATCTTCATTCCATCGGTGGATTGAAGATCTCGAAGACCAGAGATCATGTCGAAGCGCTGCGTGAATTGCAGGACGGGCGCAACGGCATGGCCATCACGATTGGCAAAGACTTCCACAATCGCGTCGAAGACTTGGATATGGGGGATGTGCTGGATGCACAGCATGGCAAACTCGAAGCAGGGCTGGCTTCACTGGACATTCAAGTTGATTGTGGTGCAGCGTATGTCAGCGTCGAAGACATGGTGAAGTATGTCGCCTTCGCCGCCGTGATGCAGTCGGTCGCTCCGGCGGTCACCAGGCGATCACCCCTGTTTTCCCGAGTTGTCGATCAAATGCTCGAACGACATAAGCAGGAAGCCAGCGAAAACGGCAGCACAACGTCGCGCTCATCGCAACCGGTGAAACGCACCACCAACATCATCTATCAAACACTGGTCCCGGCGTTCATGGTGCTCTTCGCCTTCTTCCTGGTGAATATCATGGCCAGCTCATTTATTAGTGAGCGTGATCGTGGCACGCTGCGACGCATGCAGGCGACCCGTGTCACCCCTGTCCAACTACTGACAGGCAAAACGCTGCCATTCCTGTTGGTATCGGTCGTTCAGAGTGTGCTGTTGTTCCTTTCGGGCAAGCTGATGTTCGGGATGTCCTGGGGAACTCACCCCGCAATGCTGCTACCCGTGATTCTGGCCACCTCGTTCGCCGCCACAGGATTGGGACTGCTCGTCGCAACGTTCGTCCGGACAGAATCCCAAGTTTCGTCTTATGCCACGTTCCTAGTGGTGGTGCTGGCGGGGATCAGCGGATGCTACATGCCTCGTGACTGGCTGCCCGAAATCATGAAAAACATCAGCCTCGCCACGCCTCACGCCTGGGCTTTAATCGGCTATCAGGAATTACTTACCCGCGAACAGCCGAATCTGCAACTGGTGGCGAAATGCTGCGCCATTCTGACGGCGATGGGCGGGGCCTACTTTGCAGTGGGATGTGTTAGATTCCGCAGGTTTGAATATCCAACCTGATCGCTGATCGACGCATCTTCGATGCTACGTCCTAGTCTCGTCAATTCGTCAGCCTGAGCGACGCGGCTGATCTCCAGTTTAGGGTCCCCCGACCTTCTAAGTGGTACATTTATTACCGCTTGGCACGCGCGGCGTCAGGGCTGGCTACTTTTTTCCTGAGCATACCGCAATTCTCAATGCTGTCAGTGGTTTACACTCGGAATCGAATTCATAATCCGCCTTCCGAATCTCCAGTTTCCATCATATCGAGGACGGCAAATGGCGAAGAATAAGTCGCGTATCGCAGAAATTGTCAAAGCCCATGAGGAAGATCTCGCCGCTCAGTGGATCAAAAGCCTAGTGGCAACGGGATCAGGTAAGGATTCACGAATCAGTGAGTCTCAACTCAAAGAGCAAACCAAAGAATTTTTGACGCTCCTCAGCGACGCTGCAGCGAGTGGTGGCGACACCAATAGTCAGGCGTGGAATGCCATCGTCGATTTTCTCGCAGACGTTTCACGATCGCGCGTCGATCAGGGTTTTAGCTCTGACGAAACGGCTCGGTTCATCTTTTCCTTCAAGCAACCGTTGTTCGCACGACTGCGGTCAGAATTGGGAAAAGATCACGACGCTTTCGCTGATGAGACTTGGACTGCGACGGAATTGCTGGACAAGCTGGGCATGATCACCGTCGCCGCGTTCCAGAAGACCCGCGAAGATCTGATCAATCGCCAGCAGCAGGAAATGCTCGAACTCTCCACCCCCGTTGTCAAAATGTGGGATGGAATTCTCGCCTTGCCGATGATCGGGACACTCGACAGCGCTCGTACTCAGATCGTCATGGAATCGCTGCTGCAGAGGATTGTCGATACCGGAGCCGAATTGGCAATCATTGATATTACTGGTGTGCCGACGGTTGATACACTGGTCGCCCAGCATTTGCTGAAGACAGTCACCGCGATCCGCCTGATGGGTGCTGACTGCATCATCTCGGGCGTTCGACCTCAGATCGCTCAGACCATCGTCCACTTGGGCGTCGATCTGCAAGGAGTCACAACCAAGGCCAATCTCGCCGATGCACTCAGCCTGGCCCTCAAGAAGTTGGGGTTTGCTGTCACTCGAACCAAGTCAGCAATCTAGTTGAAGGGACGATATGGAACGTATTCCGATTTTGCGCATGGGCGAATTCCTGCTGGTCTCCATTCAAGTCGATATGCACGATCAGTTGGCGATGACCCTGCAGGACGATTTGACATCAATGATCGAACGAACGGGGGCGCGAGGCGTCCTGATGGACATTTCCGCACTGGAGATGGTCGATTCCTTCATTGGGCGAATGATCGCCAACATCTCGGGGATGTCTCGTATTCTCGACGCACATACCGTCGTGGTCGGTATGCAACCTGCAGTGGCCATCACACTCGTGGAACTTGGTCTGTCTCTGCCTGGTGTGAAGATGGCGCTCAATATTGAAAAAGGAATGTCCTACCTGCGGGCCCAACGGGCGGCGGAAGAAGGCGGAATGGATGAGTTCCGCCATTCGGAACACGGGGAGGCTGATCATGGCACTCGTGAAGAGTGAAGAGTTGCCTGTCCGGATCGAGCAAGATGTCGTGATGGCCCGCCAGGCCGTCCGTCGGCTCGCAGTCGAACTCAAATTCAGCCTGGTCGATCAAACGAAGATGGTGACCGCCGCCAGCGAACTGGCTCGAAATACCGTCGTTTATGGCGGCGGTGGCACTATGCGCAGCGAAGTCTTCACAGACGGTGGCAGGACAGGGCTCCGGCTGACTTTTGAAGATCAAGGTCCTGGCATTCCCGATATGAGTCTGGCCATGAAAGATGGCTGGACCAGCGGCAGCGGCA
>DASYEA010000045.1:0-2297 GCA_036499265.1 Schlesneria sp.
GTGTCCCTTTATTCGTCGATCATCTGCTGTTCGTCGTCGCTCGCCGTGATGATGAACTGGTCTTGCTGGCGATGGACCAGGCGACAGGTCACCTCCGGTGGACTGTCAGCCTAGGCGTCCTGGCCCCTCATCTGGCGGATAATTCGGCACGGCGTCGAATCGCCTGCCCGGTGGTTATGGGTGACGGCTTGCTGCTCTGCCCGACAGCGGCAGGAATGCTGGTCGCCGTCAATCCCCTGACACGGTCGATTGAATGGGCCTATCGCTATCCGCTCTTGCAGCATGACCTGCCACTCCGAGCCGGAGCGGGCGTCCCCACTGCCGTGCTGACAGATGCCTGGTGGAACGAATGGCGTGAAGTCGGCCTCCATCAGCTCGCCGCAAAAGGCAAGTCGCCCGGTGTCATACTGCTAACGTCTCCCGACACGGAACGTTTGCATGCGGTTCATCCCAGAACAGGCATTGAACTTTGGAACGCACCACGCGGGGCCGGCCTGTATCTCGCCGGTGTCCAGCAGAACGTAGCCGTCGTCGTCGAATCAATGGCCGTGCGTGGGCACGACCTGCAAACCGGTCGCTTGCTGTGGCGAGCCGAAACCGGCGAAATCTCGGGGCGCGGGGCGATTTCAGCAGGCTATCTGCTTCAACCACGGCGAGTCGGAGGTGTCACCGCCATCAATGTTGCTAATGGAACTCAAATCCCAGGTTTGACTGCGACCGAAAAGATCTACAAGTCGATCGTTCCTTGTGACGACGGATGGATCGTTCAAACTGACGACGGGCTGCATCGGTTGCCACTGCTCGAAACGGTTCGTCAAACTGCCCAAGAGCGATGGGAGGCTGAACCGACTGAAATGACGTTGCTGGAATTGGCTCGTCTCGATCTTCAAGCCGGAAAGCCCGCCGCAGTTCGAGAGCGACTGAACGGTGTCGATACGATTGACGCCCAGCCAATCCGCCGCGATGCGATCCTGACACTGCTCCGGCAGCGGACCAACGTCAAACAGGATTCGCATGCCGAGAGCAAACTCGATGACGTGAGTTTAGGAGAAGAACTGCTCAGTCTCTGTGCTGACGATGGGGAACGATTGATTGCCGTGCGCGCGATGGCGGATGCCGCTCACGCCGCTGGCGATCTCTCCCGAGCGATGTCGCTCTATCTGGATGCGCTGCAGTTGACCGAGACGATTGGACTGAGATACGTCGGCTACTGGACGGCCGATGCCACATCCGCGCGATCAGTTCGAGCCGACCGCATCTTGCTGGGTGCGATCCAGCGAATCCTTGACGAATCACATTCGAAAGCGAGCACGAGTGACCTCGAACAACTTTTGAGCGATCGACTCGAAGCGGCAAAACGAGACGATGATCCGTTCGCCATGCAGCGATTGCTGGACCGAATGCTTCCGTTGGAATGGACTCGACGCGCCATCCTGTCGAATGAAACGATGGCTCTTTACGGCCGCCCCCCTCAGAAGGTCGATCCTCTGATCCTGTCGATTGCGGGATCGCCAGACCGAGAGACTTCGGCGAAGGGATTTGAGTTGTTCGCCAAGCTGCAATCGCTGTCCGGCAGCCGACAGGATGCAGAGACTATCCAGCGTCGCCTGCTCGCGCTCTTTCCGGGCACGCCGCTGTCCGATGGGCAAACACTGGGTGTCACCTTGGCTTCGCATCAGGACCGCGCTGAAACTCGAGACCATGTGCTAAGCCTTGCGCCAGATCCATGGCCGAGTTGTACGCCAACCGTGGAACGGGAATCCGAACGGCATCAGGACGTTTATCTGCTGCCGGTACGAGTGCAATCGTCCCCCGACAGTCTGCTTCACCAGTTGGATGTCTCAGTCGAGCGTAACGGTCGATGGGTCCGTTTCGCCCACGCGGGCTACTCCGGTACTTGGGACAAGGTACTGGCGGGGACTCCAAAAGTGCTGCGAACGGGGTTCGCCAACTATGATCAAATCGAGGCGCATGCCGTCGGACGCCTGTTGATTCTGCGAGTCGGCTCCGAAGTGTTCGGAGTGCTCCCCTTCAACGCACGAGGTGAACCCCGGGCCGAACTCACCGACTTGCGGGTGGACATTGCCCCGGATATTTCCGAACTTCCCAGCGAGGCGGGCTGGTATCAGGAACCAATCCCTGCGCGAGTCGGGATTCGTCACGAGGGATCTCGTTTGATCGACGCATTCGGTCGAGCGTTCACGGGGTTAAGCGTGGTCCGCTCTGGCTACATCTGCTATCGCACACAAGCCAAGCTGGTGGCAATCGACACGCAGACCGGGAAGAAGCTTTGGGAA
>DASYEA010000046.1:0-1555 GCA_036499265.1 Schlesneria sp.
GGTTTCCTCCCGATTCGTGTCGCGTGAGCAGATGCGCACGCAGGCAGCCGAGAGCTATCGCCAACAGATCCAGACTAAGCAGGCCGCGATGCTGAACACTCTCGCTTCGCGGGGAATCACCGTCACTGGTGCGGTGACCGAGGTCTTGAACGCGGTATTCGTAAATGCTCCGGCAAGCCGCCTGGCGGAACTGCAAGCCCTTCCCGGAGTGGTTGGCGTCCGGCCCATGCGGCGCTTCAAGCCGGTGTTGAACCGGGCAACCCAATTGATGAATGCGCCTGCCGCGTGGACCGCGTTGGGCGGTGTTTCCAATGCCGGCAAAGGAATCAAGATTGCCATCATTGATTCGGGCATCGATCAGACCCATCCAGCTTTTCAGGATTCGTCGCTCACCATGCCAACCGGGTTTCCGATCTGCACGAACGGCCATCCCGAAGATTGCGCCTTTACCAACACCAAAGTAATTGTGGCGCGCAGTTATGTGCGGCAATTGGCGGCAGGTTCCGACCCTAGCAACCCGTCCGCGGATTCGGTACCGGACGATTATTCGCCGCGTGATCGCGATGGACACGGTACGGCGGTGGCCTCCTGCGCCGCAGCCAACACGGTTACCGGCACGGTGACCTTCAGCGGCATGGCGCCCAAAGCGTATTTAGGGAATTACAAAGTGTCAGGTTCTCCCGGTCTGCTGGATGGATCGACTGATTCGGTTTTGATTCTGGCGATCAACGATGCTCTGAAAGATGGTATGGACATCGCCAGCCTGTCGGTGGTGGGCCCGGCTTTTACCGGAGCGCTGGACAGCGGCGCTGCTTGCGGGCTGAGCGGGAATGCCGCTTGCGACCCGGTGGCCACCGCCTACGAAGCCGCCGTGAAAGCTGGAATGGTTGTGGTAGTGGCCGCCGGGAACTCCGGATACGACGGCAGCCAATATCCCTTTGCGCCGACCTTCCTCAGCGTCGCATCCCCGGCCAACGCGCCGTCGGTGATTGGCGTGGGGGCGACTATTAATTCCCACGTGATGAACCCAACGGTCAGCGTGGATGCCGCGAGTGCGCCTTCGAACTTAAAGGGGATTGCCGCGAAGATTGGCGATTCGGCCGCGCCATCTCTCAGCAACAACCCGTCATATGGGGCCTTTCAAGTAGTGTTTCCCGCGCAATCGGCGCCGCTGATCGACGTGACGCAAGTAGGCAACGATGGTTATGGTTGTGCAGCTTTTCCGGCGGGGTCCTTAACCGGAGGATTTGCTTTGATCCAACGCGGACCTGCCACCAATGCTTGCAACTTTATCACTAAGGCGAGCAATGCTGCCGACGCGGGAGCGATCGGCGTGATCTTCTATATGCTCGATTCCTCGGCGGCGATTAGTCCCGAAGATATGGGCTTTGACAGCGATACCGCAACGTTCTTCGGCGCAACGGTCATGATCTCTCTGAGTGATGGCCAGGCCCTGAAGTCGTACATCGACAGCCACTCCGGCCAAACTGTGACGATCGACCTCTCCGGCAGCGAACAGGATATCAGCGCCTACAGCCAACTCGCGGGCCTGAGC
>DASYEA010000047.1:0-2629 GCA_036499265.1 Schlesneria sp.
GAGCTCGGGCGTTGGAACTGCCCCGCGAAGAGCGTGAACTGCTGGGAATCGCCCTGCTTGGTCGCTTGGAATCGGTGGCGAATCAGGTTGAGATGGAGACCGCATGGGCTGATGAAATTCTGGCACGATCTGAGGCGTATCGCAGCGGTCGAGTCGACGCGTTGGACGCATCAGGAACCGCCGAACGTATCCGACAACGACTCGCCTCCAGGAATGGATTGTGATCGGGCGTATCCTTCCCCAAGCGGAAAAAGAATTGTATCAAGCCGCCCAATGATACGAAGACCGCGAACTTGGTGTTGGTCTGCAACTCGTCGAAGCCTTTGACGCGGCACGCCTTGTTATTGAAACGCGAGCAGACCGACTACCGCGACTCGAAACGTTGCGAGTAGAGCGTGATATCCGGCGAGTGTTCTTACAGCGATTTCCATTCATGGTCGCATTCGAAGTGTTGCCACACGAGGTTGTCATCCTCGCCGTCGCCCACTTCAGTCAAAAGCCAAACTATTGGGCGCAGCGCACGAGCTAAGTGCGCATACCGTGAGTAAGTCGGCGAGATCAGTCGGTCCGCTTGACCCGCAGTTGCTGTAGGTTCACAGTGTTGATTTGCTATCGTCTTCAGCGACAGTCAATTTACGTTTTCTTCACCAGGCACTTTTCCGCCGTCGACGATTTGTCGCAGGCCTTCGATGACGATTTGCTCGTCGCCGCTTAGGCCGGTCTTGATGATGAAGGTGTCGTTTAGTTCTTGCCGGACGGTGATTTCGCGTAGATGTGCGATCTGATCTTTGTCGACGCTGTAGACGAATCGTTTTCCGAGAATCTCGAATGTTGCTCGTTGAGGGACGACAATCGCGTTTTTTCGTTGTCGATTTACTAGCACGATGGCGCGCTGGCCATGACGGAGAATGCCCGAAGGATTTGGGAAGTCTGCACAGAAGCCAATGGTTCCGGTCTCGCTATTGAAATCCGCTTCGATCGAAGCGACCCGGCCAGGCTGATCGAAAGTAGTCCGATCGGCGAGAATCAGTTGCACCTGCAAGTCTTCTTTTTGTTGCGAGTCAGCAATGTATTCGAGGTAGCGTGCTTCGGGAATTTCGAAATAAACTCGTACCGTGGTATTATCGGATAGTGTCGTGACCGTATCTCCTTCGAGGACCGAGCTTCCCTGTTGTCGCTCCAGACGCTCGATAATGCCGTCGAAGGGTGCCTTCGCGGTGGCGAATTGCAATTCGGCTTCAGCAATTTTCACTTTGGCCATCGCTTTCGCCAGCTTGGCTTCATGCAGAGCGAGTTCGTCCGCAGACACCACTTTCTGGTCGTGCAGTCTTTTGGCGTTGTTGTACTCCAGTTGTGCAATCTTGGCGTCGGCTAACTCGGCATCGAGTCTTGCTTGAGACATGACAGGTCTAAGGTTGAAGATGGAATCACCCGCTTTGACTCGTTGGCCCTCTTTGACTGAAAGCTCATCAATATATCCCTTTTCCAGCGCGCGAATCTGAATGTGACGATGGGAGTTGATCGTGCCGACATACTGCTCAATCAGGGTGACGGTCTTGGGCTGAATTCTGGCGGTAACGACCGCATCCACTGCTTTCGAACGAGCTGACTCTTTGCCCTTTTCGGCGGGGGGCTTCGCTGCGACCGAATAGCAGAATGAGGCGATTGCGGCGAACGGCAAGACGACGGCGACAAGCCCGAAAGTCCACCAGTTGCCGGCTGTGTTCGCCGGCGCGATTCCCAGCAGATACCCAATTCGATTCAACAGTTTCATTTTTCTGCCTCCACCGATTGAAGTTGCAAGTAACAGATTGTGATTGGAAATCGTGGCGACCGATGCCAGCGAGCGGGCGTATGTCGCTCGATCGAAGCACGTGGCGGCGATCTCGTCGCAGCACATCTCGCGTTCGAGGCGAATTCGATCCGAAAGCCACCAGACGGCGGGATGATAGAACAACAGCGTTTCGATGACTCGCTGCACAAGATTGACCCACAAATCCCATCTGCGGATGTGTGCGAGTTCGTGAGCAATGATGGCTTCAATTGTTTGAGGTGCCAGTTGAGTCAACCAGGATGTCGGAATCAGAACGACTGGTCGCAGGAAGCCGATGGCGACCGCCTGGCCAACTCGGGCACAGGCGAAGACGCGACTTTGCACATTGACGGCGAGACGTTCACCGAGAGCTTGAACGCGCCGCTCAAATTCGGCGGAGAGTGGTTGAGCTTTGGCTCGAATCCACAGGCCGATGCCAAATCCAATCGCCAATCGAAGGCTGAGGATGCAGACACCGGTCATCCAGGCGATCAGGACGTAAACCTCAACACCAACTTGCGACGCTTGGTTTGTTTGCGGATGTTTCGCGGGAATGACAACATCGAGCGCCCTTGTCGTACCAACGCTCGCGTCTTCTGACGTTACCGCGTCGAATGTTGCCGACACTGCCGTTGGGGCCGGATCTCGCGACGAGTGAAGCGTCTGGTACCATATCGGCGTCATGACGGGGGCAATTCCCATCATTGCTAATATGCCAACGGAAAGCAGATAACGGTATCGCGCTGACCTGACATTCCCGAGCTTGACCAGGATCAAGAGGATCAGGGCGAGGCCGATTCCCTGCCAGACAAAGTG
>DASYEA010000048.1:0-2741 GCA_036499265.1 Schlesneria sp.
CCAAACGAGCCGCTCGTATCGACGAGATTCCCGACAACAGTCAACGTTCCGCCGGGCTGGACGGTGATCGCCCCGCCGTTGGTCAAAGTCACATTGCCGGTTCCAGCAGTCGGCGTGCCGAGGGGGGGGGTACCTACACCAGGTGGATTTCCAGCAGTTCCGTAGGTGATCAAAACATTCAAATTGCCGCCGCTGGCGATGTTGAGCTTCGAATTAGCCGTCGTGCCATCCACGGTAACGCCGGCAGGCGCAGCAATCGCGCTGTTTGCGGCACTCGTACCCGGGTTAATAAGTTGAGTTTGGGCGGTATCCACCGTGACGGTCTGACCACTGTTGATCAGAGCCGTCTCCTCAAACCAGGCAGCAGGAACGTGGTTGGCCACTCCGAGGGGATTGGCGGGGTTTAGACCCCAGTTAGTGCGGTCGGCCCATCGGAGCGTCCCTGCGCCATTATCAAAAATATACGAGTAAGTCGACTGCGCGGTTGCAGTCGCTGCCATCGCCAGCAGCAGCACGGTCCACGACGCGAATCCAATGCGAATAATCTTGGAGTACATTTTATTTCTCTCAAACGAAGCTTGGCGAAGGATCGAGCCAACGCACAGCGCTCACGGCACTGGCGCCAAATCCACCTCGCGCGCTGATCTCGAAGATGATAAGTGAATAATTCAACATCATGACGGCAGGTACTTCCCAGGCAATCCAACCACGGTCGCCGAGTGCGGCCAAGCCTCGCCGCGAACGCGGGCAACTCATGCCAGAGCTCGGACTGAGTTCTTTTTCCACGATCGCAGCAATCCCCAACCGAGCGGCAGGCCGAAGAGCATCAAGAACACGCTCGACGGCTCAGGGACCGCGCCGCCGGTGACACCGCCACTGCCGCTGCCGAAGAGGCCATTGTTGGCCTTCCACTGAGCAAAGTCCGCCAGATTCACAATCCCGTCTCCGGTGACATCACCGTCGGTTCGCAACTGGCTAGTCTTGCCAAAATTCGCTTTGATAATGTTATAGTCAGCTATCGTTACGTGTCGGTCGCCCGTCACATCGCCGGGGACGGGCGGGATGCCAACGTCAACGTAGTCGACGTCGAGCGTGGTCTGCCCGTTTGGAAATGAAGCGACAATCCCAACACCCGTAATGTTGCCTGTCAAATCGACGCTGGGCTGGGTGCCGATGGTGACAGCGGTAGCCGCCGCTGTCGGGACGGTAAGCGAGAGCCAATTTGCCTTCGCTGGATTGTAAATAAGGGATGTCGCATAGTAGGGGCCTTGGGCGCCGCCACCGTTGGTCGTTTGGATGACGCCATTCACTAGAGCTTGCGCGACGAAAGAGGCAGTCGAAAGGTACCAATTGCCATTTGCCGTTTGGACGGCGAACTGCGTGTAGGCCGGACCACCGTTATTTTGCAGGTTCTGTCCCCAAGTAAAGCCTAGACCGTTGTTGGCCGGTAGGGTCGGGTCGATTATAGGGAAGTTTGAATTCGCGGTCACGCCCGTCGTGGCATTGCTGGAGATGAAGACGCCCTGGGTCGCCGCCGGATTCGCGCTGGTATTGCCGAACATGTAGACGAACGAATGATTCTGATCGGCGTCTGGCGCGGCTCCAGTATTCGGGAAAAAGACGCCGGGGGTGCCGGTGGGGGAATTATTGTCGGTCCAGCCCCAATCGGGCATTACAAAACCAGTCGGACCATCGGCCGGCGTGATGGTTGCGTCGAGCGTAGTAAAACCCGTGTGATAGAGCGACACCTGACCCGCGGCCGGAGTGACCGCCACCAGAGCGGAAGCCGCTGCCGCCATGCACAACACCGCGAGTGAATCAAATTGCTTTAGCATCGAATACCTCTCGAGAGTTTAGAAAGCCAATTTCACTGCCTGCTGTTTGGCAAGGCAGTTAATATATTCGCCAACAGATCATCTGGTCGACAACTTCAAAAACAGATTGCGTGCGCGCCTCACTTTTCAATTTGCGTCACGAAAGGGTACGATCAGGAATGGCCGAGCGCCGACCTCCGTCGCTACTTCGATTCCGCCTAAGAACTCCACCTCGAACTCCAGCCGAACGGCGAGTCGCAAATCTCCACAAATCGGGGAAATACGTTAACTCGCAACCTTCCGCCAACAAGTCGCCGCCTCCCGATAAGGCGGCACCCCCGTAACTCCCAGTTTAGACGTTCAGACGGTCCCGTTCAACAAAATTGAGCATCGATTTTGCTGCATCCTGTTACGCAAATGCCGCATGACGTCGACGACGTGGAATCCCTTGCTAGACTACGTATATGACGCGACGTGGCTGCTGCGGTAATGGCGTCCCCTATTGAGGGAACGTTTGCTGGTCGAATTGCTGTTGGCGAGTCTCGACCAGGGGGCAACAATGTTCGGCTGCCCGATCCAGACTGGCCATGGGTTGCAGTGATCCTTATCTGAGTTTCTGCTGGCGGAGAATCTCATCGGCCGGAAGAATTCTCGATGACGGGAGATGAATCAATGTGCATGGTGAACGGAATGGCAGATAGGCGGCCCGCGGCATTGCCATCGGCCAATAGGTGGGGGTTTACGCTCATGGAATTGCCGTTCGACAGGCTCGGCTCGACTGAGCTCGCCGAAGTCAAGGTAGTGAGCCAGCGAAAACGCGTAGCGTTTACGCTTGTCGAACTACTGGTGGTGATTGCCATCATTGGCATCTTGGTGGCATTGCTGTTGCCGGCAATTCAGGCGGCCCGAGAGGCGGCCCGACGGGCC
>DASYEA010000049.1:0-2404 GCA_036499265.1 Schlesneria sp.
GACTGGACCGCTCGAGGGGATCAACAACAAAATCGGCGCACTCCAGCGACGAGCCTACGGCTACAGAAACTACGAACACCTCAAACAACGAATCCTCACCATGCACCACACCAAGTTTACCATCATCGGATGAGCCCCCCCCAAATAGTCGGATGAACCGGTAAACGTGAACTGGTCGCTGAACTGGGCTACGGCTTCAGCGATATTTCCTTGCCACCAAGAGGCGAGGAAAGAGTGCAGAAGTCGACTAAGAGTCGTGGTATCAACCGATGAGCCGTCAATCACGGTCGTTTGTGTGTTCGTCGGGGGTGCGGGGCTTCCATGGACGGGAATGCTAACTTCGAGCTTACTCATTGTCGCTCTCCTTAACCTCGCTATGTTTGCTCCGCGTTCTCGAGGTTCGAACTTAGAGACGATTGGTTAGATTGATCACATCTGTTACATAGACCGGCACGCTGTTGACTGTCTTGACCGGCATCTTATTCGAGGGCGCGATCTGGTCTGGGCCGCCGGACAGTCCCTATTTCGCCATGTTGATGATGGTCGCCTGGGTGTACTCCTCCAGTCCTTCCTGGCCCAACTCGGACCCGATACCGGACTGTTTTGCGCCGGAGTACTGCGTGTCGGGTGCGAGATCGAAGTGTTTGTTCACCCAGACAGTCCCAGCATTTATTCTGGACGCCAATCCGAACGCTTGGTCGCGGTCCGATGACCAGACCGAGCCACCCAGGCCGAACTCGGTGTCGTTGGCACGTGCGATCACCTCGTCGATATCGGAATAGGACAACACCGGCAGCACCGGACCGAACTGCTCTTCGCGCACGAGCTTGGCATTGTCGGATATATCGCGGACAATGGTCGGCCGGACGAAATAGCCCTCGCGCTCGAGTATCCCGCCACCGGCGACGATCGTACCGTTCTGACGGGCGTCTTCGAGGAATTCCTTGACCTTTTCGAACTGCGCATCGTTTTGAATCGGGCCCATCTCTGTGCCCTGCACCAAGCCATCGCCGACAACCGTCCCCCGCGCGAGTCGGCCTAGTTCGTCGCAGACGACATCGTAAATCGATTCGTGGACGTAGAGCCGCTTGATGGCGATACACGCCTGTCCGGCGTTGACCATGGCAGCGAAAAAAATCTTCGGCACCACTTCCTTGGGATCGATGTCCCCCAGGACGATCGCAGCATCGTTGCCGCCGAGTTCCAAAGTGATTCGTTTCAGTGTTCCCGCAGCGCTGGCCATCACCTTCTTGCCGGTGGCGGTGGAACCGGTGAATGCGATCTTGGCGACGTCGGCGTGATTGGTGAGAGCGGTTCCCAGGTCATTCTGATCGACGATGATGTTGATGACGCCTGCCGGCAGGATCCTCGCGCAAAGTTCGCCGAACTTAAGCGTCGTTAGCGGCGTGGTCGGAGCTGGCTTCGCCACGACCGTGTTGCCAGCGAGCAGAGCGGGTGCCACTTTCGAAACCAGAAGGAGCAGCGGGAAATTCCACGGCGTGATCGCCGCGACGACGCCGAGCGGCTTGTGCAGCCGGACCACCTTCTCCGTGGCGTCTTCTTTGAGCACTGCGGGCGCCAGGTCGCGTGTGGCGAAATAGTGGAGCATTCTGATCGAGTAATCGATCTCCCACAGCGCCTGTGACAGCGGCTTGCCCTGCTCCTCGGTGAGCAGTCGGGCAAATTCCTCCTGGTCCGCTTCCAGCGCCTCCGCCAGTTTGACCAGCATCGCCGCTCGTTGGCGGAGTGGTTGCCCCGACCAGAAGGGAATCACGGTGTTCGCTGCAGCCACTGCCTGCTCCAGTTGGTCCCGATCCGCCCGAGGTGCTGCCGTCAGGGTCCGCCCGGTGGCAGGATTGATCACAACCAGAGAGCTCGCGCCTTTGACCAGCTTACCATTAATTAACATCCTGAAATCATTCATGATATTCTCCTAGTTAGTTGTCACCATCAGTCGGTTGTGCCGAAAGAATTCGAGATCATGTGACGATGCGCTCTAGCCGAGTCGGAATCTGCCGGATGAGAGATTCGTCGATGAGAAGGCAATAGATGAGATACCGAGCATCCCGGCGTCGACGGGATGCCCAAGTGGATTCGACTTGCTAGCGAATTGCCTCGGTCACCAGCGCCTCCAGTTTTCGGTCGAGCATGGTCGCAATCGCCATCACGTGTTCGTTCCCGAACTGGCCGAAGATTGATGAAGGATTGTCGTATTCCAGGCAAGCCTTCCCATTGTCGCTTTCGTAGAGCAACACCCGCAGCGGGGCGTATAAGCTGGCGCGGAGGTCATGCCGTGTCATCTCCACGGCGAACGCAGGATTGCCGACGACGTATTGGACTGCCTTTCGTTCTTGACCCGCGATGCGAAGGAGCAAACCGTGGTCGTGCTTTGCGAACAGCATCA
>DASYEA010000050.1:0-2177 GCA_036499265.1 Schlesneria sp.
TCTTTCCGGTACTCCGGGGCGAAGGGAGTACTGAGCGTCTAGACGATCAACGAGCCGGATGTGCTATGTGGCGAGTTCCCATTGAGGAAATTCAAATCCTCGTTCATCCGGCCCTCCGCTCCGCTTGGGACAAAGGGTCGACACTCTTACTTTCTCCCTCCGACGTCACGAGCGACCAATGGGGCTTGGGAAGGGGCGCTTCACCTCGCAAGCCCTGCACAATGCGCGTTGTCGAAATGCCGTCAACTAATGTAAGTGGCTTTACCGTTCCACCGTATGCTTCAACGACTTCCCAGCCGACGATTTCGTCATGTGCGTACGTCCCGCCTTTGACCAGAACATCGGGCTTCAATTCGTTAAGCAGCGCATGTGGCGTCGCTTCATCAAACACGACGACGTAGTCCACAGCCTCTAATGCCGCGAGCATTGCGGCGCGGTCGTGCTCGGCAAAAATCGGCCGATCCGGCCCTTTATTCAGACGGCGGACGCTGTCGTCGCTATTGATCGCGACAATCAGGCAGTCGCCCTCACGGGCTGCCTGCTGGAGATAGGTCACATGACCGATGTGCAGCAGATCGAAACAACCATTCGTGAAGACGACCTTTTGACCGACTCGCCGACGGGCCGCAACCTGACGTGCCAGAACGTCACGCGGGCCGACTTTATCCACGATCTGACGCGAATTGGTGAGCAGATCGTTGAGAATCTCTTCGCGACTGATGGTGACGACACCAATCTGTTCGACTTCCAATCCCCCGGCGATATTCGCCACGCGACCGACATCAACCGGTTCACATCCAGCGGCCAGACCAACACCGATCATCGCCAGGACCATGTCTCCCGCTCCGGTGATGTCATAGACTTCCCGCTTGCGGGTTGACAGCATCTCAGCCGAGCCGTCATGGCGTACGAAAGCAATCCCGTCACTATCGAGTGTCACATAGGCGAATTCCAGATCGAGCATTTCGCACAGTTTACGACCGGCGGCGAACGCCTGATCCTGGGTCTTGATTTCAATTCCCGTCGCGCGTTTCGTCTCCAGGCGGTTGGGCGTTACCGCTGTCGCTCCGCGATATCTCGAGTAATCTTCACCGGGATAAGGATCGACCAATACTGGAATTCCAGCGGACCGGCCGGCCTGGATGATCACCTTCAGAACATGGGGGGTACAGACACCTTTGGCATAGTCCGAAATCAAGATGGCATCGAACTCCCCCAGCCGAGGCAGCAGCTTCTCCAGGAATTCTGTTTCCAACGCGGTACTCAGCGGAGTCCGAACTTCGCGGTCGACGCGTAACATCTGATGCGGATGCCGTTGCTGGGCGCGGCCAATGAATCGTTCTTTGACGGTGGTTGGGCGACTGGCGTCTGTCAGCACGAATTCATGATTGACGCCAACGCGATCGAGTTCTTGCCGGACGCAGACACCGTCCTGATCGAACCCGACAACTCCAGCGAGCGTAGGCCGAGCTTCGAGACCGACCAGCATATTGGCGACGTTCGAGGCGCCCCCGAGCCGGATTTCTTGCTTGTCTTGCCGCAGCAGAATGACGGGCGCTTCCTGGCTGACGCGTTCGGCATCACCCCAGATGTAGCGGTCCAGAATCAGATCACCCAACACCAGAATGCTGGGATTCTCCAGGCGTTGTACGAGATCGATGAGTTGGTAGGACATAGTCGTCATCCCTGACGTAGTGCAATTCTGGTGATCCCGACCGATGTTCTTCGAATTTCCATTGGTTTAAAGCAATGGAACTCTGAAAGCGTCAGTTCGGACCACGAGCGGTTGATGTGCAGAATCGTCTCTGCGCGCCCTCCTGGCGCACCGCTGCCGGGCGAAATGATGTCGCAGGAACGGCATTGCGTCAATCCCAAAGGATTTACAGCGCGCTAACCTTGCGTTTACCGGTCGGTTTACAGTTTCGGCCAGCGTTTTTTTCATTTCGACGGCAAACCCAAAATTAAACCGCTCTAGCTCGGATTATTCATCGCACTGAAAGAGCCACGTCCGTCAGGGAGCGGACCGCAATCATTTAACCACTCCCTGACGGTCGTGGCTCGATTGGCGCCCTGTTGGCGATTTCGAGGCGACCGCAAATATCCGAGTTAACGGCCCTCCCGCCCCCCTCGCGGAGGTGGCGGGCATTCAACACGACCCCTACGTCGAGCACAACCGC
>DASYEA010000051.1:0-3699 GCA_036499265.1 Schlesneria sp.
ACGCGTGAACCAATTCCAGGCACCAGTACCGCCAGCAGCAACAGGATTGTCAAAACAAACAGCCATGGGGCGACAGACTTCCAGAATTCCGGAGGCCGCGTCCCGGCGATGATCGCTGCCACTAATCCGATGGCGAGGAACATCAGATGGCGCGAAAGGTAGACACGCTCAAATTGCGTCGGCCACGACGTGACACTGGCGCTGTAGACCATGAGCAGGCCGAAGCCGACTAACAGCAGCGTCAAGGCGACGAACAGTTGCCGTTGAAAATCCATCATATCGAATGGTTCGGTGGGGATTTCTAAATGCCCGTCCGCAATTCTGCTCGTTTTGGATTTCAGTTTGGGTGCCACTGGTAGCCGCTTTGGGCCACCAGTGTCTTCACGTTGCTGCGATGGCTTTGATCGGGTAGTGAGCGTATGCAATATTCAGCGTCACCACGGTTTGTTTACTCTGCGATACATCGACAAGACACTGGCAACGCAAAGCCGTCGCCAGTGGCACCCGAAAATGTTCTTTTCACAAGCAGAATCGCGCACGCTCATTTAGGGTAGCAGGTTTGCGACACATTCAAATTAGTATCGCGATCCTGCTGCTGGCAGTGTTGATGACGGTCCTGTTCTGGGGTCCACTTTGGCTGGGTTATGGGTTCATCGGCGGCGATCTGTATCCGTACTTCTTTCCGCAGAAGACGTTTTTGGCAGATCGTTTGCATGCGGGTGAGTTCCCGCTGTGGAACAACCTGACAGGATTTGGCTATCCTGTGCTGGGTGAGAGCCAGACGGGTGCCGCCTATCCGCCGTATCTGGTGGCCTACTACTTATTGCCGGTGAACACCGCGTACAACCTCCAGCATCTTTTCCATTATGTGCTGTGCTTCGTGGGGACTTGGCTATTCGCGCGGCGCATCGGTCTGGGAATCATTGGCGCGATCTTGACGGCGATCGTCTTCACCTACGGATGGTTTCCCCCTCGATCATGTCTAGAATGGGCGATTGTGACTGGGGCGTGGTTGCCACTGGCCCTGTGGTGTGTTGAATCGTTTGTTCAGACGCGCTGGTGGCGGTATGCGATCGGTCTGAGCATCGTCCTTGGGTTGCAATTGCTTGCGGGGCATTTTCACCTTGCCTTCATTACGCAATTGCTGATTGTCGCTTACGGTTCGTGGCGAATTTACTCGCTGGGGCAGCAGGCTTATCAGTCAGTTCCTCAACCCGGGACGGCCAAGTTTGGGCGGTATACACTGGTCGCGCCACTAGTGCTTTCGATAGTTGCCGGTTTCATGGTCGCGGCGGTGCAGCTTGTTCCTGCGTGGGAACTGAAGACTCGCAGTTCTCGCGCTACGGTGGGACGAGATCACGAACCGTCCTACGGACACCTGCCGCCACTGTACGCCTCGCAGATGATCGCTCCGTGGTTGTGGTATAGCCCTTTGGAAATTGACGGCGACGACACGATCCGAAACGTGGCCGAACTGGCTGCCCCCTGGCATTGGTTCGGACCGCATCGAGCGTTGGACGAATCGCTGATGCAGTCGCGAGAGGGTGGTTTGACCGATGTGGCGACGAACAAGGTGGAAGCTCATTTGTACTGTGGGTTGATCCCGCTGGCCCTGGCCGTGTGGTGGTTCTGCTGGCGCTGCCGGCAGGTGCTTTCGGCTCAGCCAGCAGGTCAAGTTTCGGGTAAGAAACAACCTGCCGCGATCGCATTGAACGAGACGAAGTCCACGATTGCTTCAGGTGGTGAAGCTTGGTTCTGGGTGATTGCTGGCGTCCTGGCATTGATCTATGCGACCGGTTGGCTGTTGCCTATTGGTCGTCACATCCCTGGTTTCAGTTTCTTCCGTGGTCCCGGTCGCTATGGAATCATCACGACGTTGGCGGTCGCCATCCTAGCGGGGCGCGGCTTGCAAAGTCTTGTTCAACATCGCTCGCTGGCTGCACGAGTCACCATCTTCGGATTCGTCTTCTGGTCAACGGTCGGCGACCTGTGGTTGGTTTCGCGTATGGTCACGTATGCTGTGATGGTGTCGCGACCTCCGATCGCTCTTCGCGAACAGAGTCCCGTCCGAAAACTGTTACTCGATGAAGTGACATTGCCGCGGCTCTACGCACCTGGTCAGAACTTAGGGAATCTGCTTGGGGTATCGTGTCTGCCGGTCTACTTGGGGATCGCACCTGCCGAGTACGCCGATCGAATGTTCGCTGGTGACGGCATGCCGAAAGCCGACGAATCGCTGGGGCCGGTGAAGGCTGATCCTCATTTCAGTATATGGCTGAGGGACAGCGGCGTGACACATATCTTGAGTTTCTTGCCGTTAGATGAGCCATCTTGGAAGGCGTCGCCGTTGTGGCAGGGGGTTGATCCGCTACTGAATTCCGCCTGGGGAAGGGGGCCGGAACCGCTCTTCCTGTACAAACTAAACGACGCGCTGGGGCGCACATCATTGCTGACGGATGCTGCTAACGGTCGTGCGGAAGCGCCAGCGCAGCGCGAGGCGAATCGATTCGTCGCGAAGGTTGATGCGTCTGAGAATTCGACACTCTTGGCAAGAGAGTTGGAGTATCCCGGTTGGAGTGTCGCTGTGGATGGCAACGTAGCGGCTGATTCATCGCGAGGAACGTTTCGTGAGGTCCAGGTTCCTGCAGGACATCATGAAGCAGTCTGGAGCTACCGACCTTGGAGCGTTCGGTTCGGTTTGATCGTCACTCTTTCGACGCTGTTCATCCTCGCTGTCATCGGTCACTTTCGATTCTGGCATCGGACTTGGCTGGATCGAGTCCTTGGCCCGCTCGGCTCTTAAAGCCCGAGAACTGAATTGAGCGGGGAGAACAAATTCGTAAGACGTGATCAACCGCCGTCGATTCCGACTGGCGAGCCTCGCCGATACAATCATGGCGGGTCCAAGTCACAGCTAGTTCTCGCGGGTGTCCGCGTTAAGTCGGAGTTTGAAGCATGAAGGCTGCGTTTATTCGCGAAACAGGCTCACCATCGGTGATTGAATATGGTGAATTGCCGACTCCGGAACCGCGGGCCAATGAAGTCCTGGTCAAGGTCGGTGCGGTCTCGGTGAACCCGATCGACACCTATATCCGGGCCGGACAGGTGGCGATGGCGAGCAAGTTTCCGTACATCATCGGATGCGACCTGGCGGGAACAGTCGTCAAGGTCGGCAGCGAAGCCAAGCGATTTAATGTCGGTGATCGAGTCTGGGGGAGCAATCAGGGGCTCTTCGGACGCCAAGGGACTTTCGCCGATTTTTCTTCGGTCGATGAACGGTGGCTGTATCGAACTCCGCAGGGAATGACCGATCAGGAGGCGGCCGCAGGAGCACTAGTGGGGCTGACAGCTCATCTCGGTCTGTTCCAGCATGCGGATCTGCGACCCGGCGAAGTGGTCTTCGTCAACGGCGGAGCGGGTGGAGTTGGTTCTTGCGTGGTGCAACTGGCGAAGGCGACCGGAGCGTTCGTGGTCACGACGGGTGGCAACGACGAAAGCCTGGCGGTTTGCAAGAAGCTGGGAGCCGATTTGGCCTTGAACTATCATGCCCCTAACATCGACGATCAACTGCGTGCGTTCAGTCTGCCACACGGCGGGATCCAACTCTGGGTCGAAACGCAGCGCGAGCCGACCCTGGATCGGACCATCAGCTTGATGGCACCACGGGGTCGAATCATGCTAATGGCCGGCCGCCAAGCG
>DASYEA010000052.1:0-4212 GCA_036499265.1 Schlesneria sp.
CGGAACTCAATATTGCCGATTACTTTCGCGCGCATAAGATGAAGTTCAAACCGGTGTTGATCGAACGCCGCGACGAAGTCGTGGCGGCGTATTTGGGTGGGCGATGCGATGCCTGGTCAACAGACAGGGTCATTTTGGAAATCACCCGCGTTAAGGGGCTTCCCAAGCCCGATGAACACGTCATCCTGGCGGAGAACATCTCGAAAGAGGTGTACTCGCCAGTCGTGCGACATGGCGACAACCGCTGGGCAGATATTGTGCGCTGGTCGGTGTGGGCAATGATGGAGGCCGAAGAACAAGGCGTCACTATGGCCAACATTGACAACGCCAAGACTGGCACCCCTGTGCAGCAGCGGCTGGCGGGTACAAGCGGTGACTTCGGCAAGCTGTTAGGTCTCCGACCTAGCTGGTCGTACGACATCATCAAGCAAGTTGGCAACTACGGTGAGAGTTTCGATCGAAATCTGAAGCCAGTCGGAATCGAGCGAGGGAGTAACAAGCTGTGGAAAGACGGCGGCCTGCTCTTCTCACCCTCGTTTCGCTAAAGGTCTGGCAGACAGCACTCCTCCTCAATTAACTTGAAGCAGTAGCCCAGGCAACGCGTCATCGAATTCGTCTTCAAAACGCCCGCGCCCAAAAACAATGACTCTTCAGCCCTCTAACGAGCGAGCCAGGCGATGGATACCAGCACTCATTCAAGTAGCGATCCTGGTCCTGCTCATATTGACAGCCGGACTTGCCGTCCGCACCGCGATGCTGAAAATCGGAGCGCAGCAATCCGCATCTGGTTTCGGATTCCTGCAAAGCACCGCCGGATTCGACATATCCGAAACAATCATTGCGTACGACCCGGAAATGAGCTACGGCCGGGCGATCTTGGCGGGTTTCACGAACACGCTGCTTGCCTCGTTTATTTCGGCTGTGCTGGCGACAATGATTGGACTGGTGATGGGTGGGGCGCGGCTCTCGCGCAACTTCATGTTGCGCAATGTGGCGCTTGGAATTAGCGAGTCGATACGGAATGTGCCGCTGTTGCTACAACTCTTGGTGTGGTATGGATTGATCCTGAATACGGCCCCGAGCCTGCGGCAAGCTCACTCGCTGGCTGGTATTTTTTTAACGAATCGTGGCGTCTATTTCCCATCGCTCGCCAACATAGATGGAAGCATTGCGTTCTGGGTACTGCCTTTGGGACTGCTGGTTATCGTCGGACTGATGTGGTGGCCCAAGAGCTTGCATTTGCTCGCGGGAAGAACTGCACGGACGATATTTCGCATGGGGCTGGTTTGCGTCGCAGTCGGTTTGACCACGCTTTGGGTAAGAAGCGTCCGGGTCTCGTGGCCGCTGAAGGAGAGCTTCAATATCACCGGTGGGGTTTCCGTATCCCCTGAACTTACTGCCATGATTCTGGGCCTGGCCGTCTATGCAGGTGCTTTCATTGGAGAACTCATTCGCTCAGGAGTTCTGTCTGTCCCGCGCGGGCAAGTTGAGGCTGCCTATGCCATCGGGTTGGGTCCAATGCGTAGATTCAGACTGGTCGTCTACCCCCAAGCACTTCGTCTTGTACTTCCGCCGGCTTCCAGCGTCTATCTTGGCATTGCCAAGAACACCAGCTTGGGAGTCGCAATTGGATTCCCTGACGTGAGTTCGGTCATTGCGACCATCATCAATCAGTCGGGACAAGCAGTGGAAGGTATGTTGATTCAGATCCTCGCCTACTTGACGCTGAGCTTCATTGTCTGGATTGCAGTAAACACCTATGACCGGCGCACCAGATATGTCCTTCGCTGATAAAACCCACATTCCTTTAACTGCTCTGCGTCGGCAAATATCTGAAGCGCTGTTTCCAAGTTTTTCACAAGGAATGATCTCACTTGTGGTGCTAGCAGCCTGTCTCTGGTGTGGGTGGATCGGCAGTGAGTGGCTATTTGTCCGGGCTGTCTATTGGGGAAGCGCAGACGACTGCCGCGCCATTCTCGGGCAGGGTGCATGCTGGGCGGTTGTTGCCAAAAAACTCAGTTTCGTCGCGGTGGGCCGTTACACCAATGCTGAAGTGTGGCGTCCCGAACTGGTAATAACGTTGTTCCTCACCGCGCTCATTGCAAGCTATTTCCGTTTCAGTTGGGGAAAGAGAATGGCAGTCATGTGGTACGGATTTATTTTCTTCTCCCACGCGCTTCTGAGCGGCGAAATGCTCGGCCTCCCGCCGGTGCCACCAGATCGATGGGGAGGTTTTGCCTTGACTGTCGTTCTTGCGACAACCGGCCTCGGAATCGCGCTTCCTTTGGGAGTAGTTCTTGCACTGGCTCGTCGATCACAGATGGCTGTGATACGCAGTTTATCGGTCACCTACATTGAGCTGGTGCGCGGAGTTCCGTTGGTCGCTGTTCTCTTCCTATCGTCGGTGATGCTACCGCTTCTGATGCCGGAAACTTTCGCAATGTCAAAAGTTAGCCGGGCTTATTTAGCAATCGGATTGTTCGCGGCTGCCTATATCGCCGAGGTGATTCGCGGCGGCCTGCAGACCATCCCGCCGGGCCAATTTGAGGCTGCCAGGGCACTTGGTCTGGGTTACGTCGCAACGACACTAAATGTCGTGTTACCCCAAGCGATTCGGGTCACCGTCCCGCCCATCATCAACACGATGGTCGCAATATTCAAGGACACGTCCTTGGTCGTCGTCATTGGCCTCATCGACTTTTTGGGCGTAGTGCGCCTCGTGACTGTCGAGCCCGAATGGAAGCTCTTTTACCTGGAGCCACTCATCTTCGCCGCCGCCGTGTATTTCTTCTTCTGCTGGTATATGTCCAGAGTTGGATTTCGGATAGAGCGATATCTTTTGAATGGCACTGCACGGTGAACTCGGTCGATTAACAGCCCGCCTGCGCGAATGGGCCTCCAACCGACAGATGCGAGGCCGGCCTGCTCAACGCTTCCTTGAAAGATGAAAACGTCTCAAATTAATCAGTCGCACCTACGACTTTGCGCAGACACGAGCCGTCTTGTGCGCCAACTTGCTCCGGTTGGGGCACTCCAACAATCGTTTCGAAAGAACCCATGACCGCAATTGACATTGAATCCATTCGTCGCGAATTTCCCGTGACTGAGCGAATGCTCTACCTGAATTCTGCAAATCAGGCGCCGATGCCATCCTGCGTGCGCAACGCGCTGGCTGAATTCCTGAACGAAGGCAATGAGATGGCCGGCCCAAAGGCGACATGGACGCGCCGAGTCGAAACCGCACGCCAGAAGGTGGCCACGCTCCTGAACGCCGATGCCTCCGAAATTGCGTTCACCAAGAACACGTCAGATGGCTTGAACATCGCGGCGAATGCTGTCCCCTTGAAGGCCGGGGACACCGTGCTGATGCTAACGGCCGATCATCCGAACAATGCCTATGCTTGGTTGAACCTCCAGCGCAAAGGCGTCAAGATCCGGTTCATCGACCTGGCGAACGATCAGATCGCTACAGGTCAAACCTTTGCTCCGCATATCGATTGGTCTACGAAAGTCATCACGCTATCGCATGTGACCTATCACGCGGGACAGCGACACGATATCGAATCGATCGGGCGACTTTGCGCAGAACGAGGGATATACCTGGTCGTCGATGCCATGCAATCTATTGGAGTGCTCAATGTCGACGTAAAAATGCTCGGCGTTTCAGCGCTGGCAGCTGGCTGCCACAAGGGCCTGCTGGTGCCCCAAGGTCTCGGCGTCTTGTACGTCAAGGGCGGTCTAAGTGAACTCCAGCCTGCTTACCTGGGCATGCACAGCCTTGCGAACCCACCGGCTGACTACATCGCCAATCCGAACGATATGACTACCCGAAAAGACGCGGGCCGTTTCGAATTCGGAAATTACAGTCTTCCTCATTTGCATGCGCTGGCGAGCGCGGTCGACCTGATTCTGAACGCGGGAGCGGCTAATATCGAGCAACATGTACTCAACCTCGGCGATCGCCTCATCGCAAACCTTGATGGCCTCGGCATCAAGTTGCTCGGTCCCCGCGAGCGCAGCCAGCGTTCGCATATATATGTGCTCGAGTTGCCCGCTGCGGAATGGGCAGAGTACTTTGCGGAGAATCAGGTTCGCGTCACTGCGGTGCGTGGCGGAATCCGTATTTCGTTCGGTGTGTTCAATACCGAAGAAGATGTGGATCAGCTTATTGGTTTAATCGCTGCTCGCATGAGAAGCGCAAATCCGTCTTCC
>DASYEA010000053.1:0-4440 GCA_036499265.1 Schlesneria sp.
GTGAAAGAACATAAAGACTGGTTGAACGCCACAGGTAAGGGACGAATCGAAAGGTTGGTTCGCTCGCTGTTGGCCAGCGCCGATCTCACTGATTCAGCGACAAAAAAACAAATCGCTGCGGTGGAAAAGCGGATGTCGCGCATCGCAACGATTACTCCACACTGCGTGGTGTATTTTGCGGGCAAAGGGTTTCCAGCAGATGTGCATTATGTCAGCAGCCGCTACGACATGGCGGTACTGACAATTCAAGACCTGCCTCCGTCCCCATGGTTCGCCCTGAGTGCAGACAATGAATGTCCTCAGACTTCTCCTGTGTTCGCTTTTGGATTTCCCGGAACCTCCCAGGAAGCAGTCGCTGAGTCGGAAAAGAGATCCGAGATTGCCAGGCAGTTAGGATCCTCCTTGGACGAACTGCTTTTTGGAACGGACGATCATCGCGACGCGGTCAAGAAAGGTGCATTTGAGGTCTCGACGACGAGTGGAGAAGTCGAGCAAATTCAAGAAGAGACTGGCGGAATTTTCCATGCGAAACATAGCGCCAGAATTAGCTGGGGAAACTCAGGTGGACCACTGGTGCTTCGCGAAGGGAAGCCCGGAACCGTCTTTGGAATCAACACTCAGTATATTCCTAAAGGTGTTGCTCCTGTTCCAGTGGCATTTCCGATCGCACAAATGAAGAAAGAGCTTGAACAAGATGCCAAAGTTCCCGACTTGATCTGGCATTGACTGTTCAAACTCGAAAGGTGCCTCAATATCTGAACATCCGCAACGCCCGTCTGGCCCGTGAATGACGCGAGCGACACTTGGTTCAGGGAGCATCAAATTCTTGTGAAGTCGCCCTGATGCATCGGTCAACTTCAAAATGGGTAATCCAAATCACCAGATTCTGGGAGACTAGGATTCAGAAACTGTTTGAGGCTGTTCGCTACCGTCTCGCATTTCGCGGACAGGTCAGGATGGATCGACATGATATCGTCCAGCGACTCGGTGAAGCGGCAGACCGCTGCGTCGATGAGTGCCTCGACGAGAGGCGGTTCGGAGTTCTGCAAAAGTTCGCGCAGGTTGCCGAAATCCCGATTGAGCTGGTCGATGAATTGCTGTGCCTCCGTTGTACCGGATTTACACTTGATGTCGACGAACAACTCGGCCAGGCGAACGCCAATGCCGAATAAGCGGACACCCAGCGGCAGATTGGCGGCGTCTCCCACGGAAAAGCTGGACGACCAGATGGAGTCGTTTTCTTCCTGTCCGAGACCGGAAACCGCCAAGCCCAGGCATTTGCGTTCCTCCTGTTCGGCGGCGAAATGCCGATGGAATTCCTCTCGCTCGCGCTCCACTGTCTCCCATTCCTCGCGTGTCAGGTGTCGATAGTCAAAGGCGAAGTCGTCTTCCATGTTGCAGCCATCCAGGTGCCAGAACACTGGCCCTGGCATGTCAGCCAGCATCTGGCAACAAGGGCAGTCGGGGTCGACAATCGTCTCATGACCGGATATCGCTTCAGGGATTCGAGCACGCTCTCGGTTGATGATGGATCGCGGCGTGCGTCCATGACAGTCGAGGTTTGGGCTGTCGAACCATTCGTCCCGGACGATTCCCAAGCGAGAGACTTCGCTCGCGAGAAAATTATCGACGGTCAGCGCTGGTGGCCCGTCCGCAATAGGTTGTGGTGCTTTCTCCAACTCAACGAGCCGGTCCCAGCAAGACCAGAGCAACTCACGAACCAGTTCATAGTAGAGGACGACTTCATGTGTGCCGAAGCCACGATAACGAAACGCGAACGACGACTCATCCAGTCCGGGCGGACGCTCTCCTAGCAGCGACCACCGTTCCGACTGATGCTGCAGATCCCACTCAAGATGCTGGTGTCGCTCAATTGCCAACTCGCGCGGGCAACTGCCATTCAAGTCGTCACGCGGTGTCAATAGCCAATTCGCGTGGATATCTCTGATTGCGTCATCAACGACAAACGCGGTGGTATCCCGCCGAGCATAGGCTGCAAAGGTTTCGCGAGCGACAAACTCACTCAGCGGTCGACCGTAAAAAATCGTGCGCTCATCAAGTGGCGAGCGTGCGGCTCGCTCTTTCCGCCGTGTTGCTGCCAAACTTGACTACTGGAATTGATCGCTGGCGAACAACCAATCGTTCGCTAAGTGATAGCGCAGCCATGCGTCCGTGCTGCATTTCCCGTTGTGATAGTCGATTTCACCGATTGGTCCCGGCGTCGAATTCGTAGAATCGACGACCACCAGCCGGGCAACGAGGTCTATCACGACAAGCCCAGCGTCGTAAGGTTCGTCGTTGAGGCCGCGACGAAGATTGGAGAGGAAGCGATGATTTGGACTGGTGTTCTCGAAGCGGGCAAACGCGGCTTCCAGTTCCGCCAGCGTAACCGGATCGGCACTGAGCGCCGCAATGGCGCGATCGGCCGAACTCCCGTGAACGGTACCTGACCAGTCGTGTCCGGTTTCTCGGACGACCAAACGAACTTCGCTCATGAGATCGATCTCCGTTTCTGGATTTCAGTTTCGCATTATTCCGGCGAACAGCAGATCCGGTCAATGATTGTGAATGCGACTGCGAACGGCATTCGGGCTGGAATTGAGGCGACACTGGCGAACGAAATACTTCAGATTGAGCTGCCATCTAATGGCGACGTCAGATTCTTTGCTTAATTCCAGCAAAAGAATTTGCGGGTTGGGAAATCTGAGCTAGGTTCACTTCATCGGCGACAAAAACGCCGCATGGACCATTTGAATTGTAAGGATCGCTCATGTTTCCGTTTTGGTGTGAAATGTCCGGTAGCCAGCTTCTCCAGTGGATTTCCAGCGGCATGGTTCTGCTGGTTTGTCTGGTGAACCTGGCCGCGGGACAGCGGAACGGCTACTGATCCAATCGCAGCCATATGGCTGTCCGAAAGCTGGAGCTTTCGTCTAAAAGTCACCCTCACTCGTTCAGAAAGGTAGTTGGAACATGGACTGGCAACAGTTCTTGCTCTCTCATTGGGAAGTCAAACTCGTCTCGGTAGTGCTGATTTTTGCAGCCTATATCGACGGTAAACAATTGAAGGTTCCGAATTGGATTACCTTCCCCATGGTCCTGTCAGGATTGCTGTATCACTCCATCGCCTACGGTTGGGCCGGGGCCTGCGATAGTGGGAATGGAATCTTCTGGGGTCTGCTCTGCTTGTTGCCCCTGTACGCGATTGGCGGGATGGGAGCCGGCGACGTGAAACTGATGGCAGGGATTGGTGCCTGGCTGGGAGCCGTCACAACTTGCTACGCATTCGCGGTCACCGTCGTTGTCGGAGCCTTGATGGCTGTCGTCATGATCCTACTCAGCGGACGAATTCAGCACCACGCACGTCAATTCGTGCATATCGCCTACGAAATCATGGTCGTTCGCAACCCACGAGCTCTGTTTGCAACCGCCAAAGAGCGTAAGCCGACCATGTACCTGCTCCCTTATGGGATCCCGATTTGCATCGGATCGATCATCTACTTCGTGTACGCCGGTCTGATCTGATCTAAGATCTACGGATATCGATGCGAAGAGCACTGGCAAATACAACAGCCCGCAAGTGAAAGCTTGCGGGCTGTTTTCTTGGTCTCTGCCAATTCCTGCCGGACGCGAATTTCGGACGCGACAGGAAAAACCTTGAGCTATGTTTGCAGAAATGAATCAATTCTGCGGCAAATACACCGGTCCGGCGGCACCAGTCGCCAGCGGGTTCCTGTCGTTACAACCGATAGCATCGTTAAAAGCTGAAGAGTTTGACTTCTGCCGGTCGATCAAAAGTGAGGAGTCGCGGAGTGTACCGCGAAAGGCTGACCGGCACGAGGAGTTTGTTCAACTACTTGATTTGTGGAATACACCGCTTTGGAAGTCTCTTTCCAGGCGGCCCTCGGCCACGACCTTTCCGTCGGAACTCGAACTATGAAAAACAAATCACTGATGCTGCTGATGGTTGCCGCAGGCTGTGGCCTGGTGGCAATGATTGGTGTTCAGCAGATGATGTCGACCGGAGAAGTGGCGCCGAAGACTCGGATACTTGTCGCCCGGACTGAAATCGACGCGGGGACACAACTCGACAAGACAAATGTCGGCTTCAAAGAATGGCCTGCCGAGGCGCTCCCGGAAGGAGCCATTCAAACAGAGGAAGAGTTCGTCGAGCGTGCTCTGAAGCACCGCGTTGGCCCGGGTCAGCCGATCCTGTTGTCCGAACTCGGCAACAAAGGCGAGTACGGGATGCAAATCCAGATTCCTGCTGGAATGCGCGTCGTGACTTATCCTGTGACCGCTACCATGACTCACAGCGGTTTGATGAAACCCGGAAACTTTGTTGATGTCAGTGCCGTGATCGAGGTTCCTCAGAAAGGCGGTCAGAAACGGACTGAGGTGAAGCCCGTTCTGCAATGCGTGCAAGTTTTTGCAGTCGATCGT
>DASYEA010000054.1:0-4111 GCA_036499265.1 Schlesneria sp.
GTACGACAATTGGCCTCGCAAGAGCCTAGTCGATCACTTTTTCCAACCCGGGTTGCTGTATGACGCATTCGCCCAGGGGCACGGCGAGTTGGGGGACTTCTGCGAAGGAGTCTATCAGTCGAAATTGCGCCGCAGTGCGGATCGAGTGGAGGCGTGCTTGTGGCGCGAGGGGAAACTGGGCCCCTTCGGCTGCAAGCTCACTAAAACGGTGGCTCTCGACCTGGTGGATTCGGGGACGCTGGATGTCGTCTACACGCTGGAAAACCTGCCGGCGAACGTACCTATTCATTTCGGCGTGGAATTCAATTTCGCAGCGATGCCAGCCGGTGCGTCCGACCGTTACTACTATGGCGAAAGCGGCCAATCGCTGGGGACGCTCGATTCGCGACTGAGCACTTCGAACATCAGTCGCTTCGGGCTGGTCGATGAATGGCTGGGGATCGATATCGCGCTGGAGTCATCGCAGCCAGCGTCCTTCTGGACACTGCCCATTCAAACGGTCAGTCAGTCCGAAAGTGGGTTTGAGCTGGTCCATCAAAGCTGCGCGGTTGTCCCGCACTGGCAGTTTGTCGCGCCGGCGGATGGTCGTTGGACGGTTAGACTGTGTCTCTCGATTGATACGACAGTCTCCCAAGCCAGAGCCTTGGCATCGCTCCGTCCAAGTACCCGTGAATTTACGGGTACCGCTGGTTGATCACAGCTTGCGCGAGTGGTAAAGGTTTGAAAAATTGCTGCGGCTTCTCACGGTCAGACGCCAAGCAATTTAGCGACCTCAAAGAATTTCCAGAGGCGCTTCAAGCAAAGCCTGAAGCGCCCCTGGATACTGATCTGCAAGTGCGGGCCAACGCGTGCAGTCAGCATTTCACACTATGGCATCTTGCGTGCCCATTCCAAAAAATGTGTTCGGAGGCAGAATACATTTTGATTTAGCCGTCTAACTTCGCAGATACAGCCCAAACTCCACGATATCGACAGCTTCCATTTGATCAATAATGAACCAATTGTATTTATTTGATGTTTCACAAAAGATCAGCTAAAACATTGCCACATCGAAGTGGCCAGCAAATGCAAAATCGAGGCCGATTCCGGTTAGTTATTGGTCACTCCATTCTCTGTGGACAAATGACTAAACTGACTCGGTTCTGAGACCAGCGACCTCCGTGATTCCCGAACGACAAGTCCTCAATCCACATGAGTGCAGCCACGCCCCCCAAAAGAGATCTGATGACCGTTCCCCGCTTCACTGCAGCGAAGGGACAGCAGCGAAAGCTTTCTGTTATCACAGCTTATGACTATTTGTGGGCTGGACTCTATGACGAGGCCGGGATCGACGCGATCCTCGTTGGTGATTCATTAGGAATGGTAGTGCAGGGCCGGTCGACGACGCTGCCTGTCACTTTGGAACAAATGATTTATCACGGCGAGATGGTGGCGCGAGCCGTCAAAAATGCATTGGTCATCGTTGATCTTCCGTTTATGACTTATCAAGTCAGCCCTGCGCAAGCCGTGGAAAATGCCGGCCGAGTCCTTAAGGAGACAGGGGCGGCAGCGGTGAAACTGGAAGGTGGCGTGCATCAAGCGGCCACAATTCGGGCATTAGCCGAGGCGGATATCCCGGTCATGGCACACGTCGGCATGCGGCCTCAGTCCGTCCGAAAGCTGGGAGGAATGTCCCGAGTCCAGCGCGATGAAGCGGGCTTGATGGCGGACTCGAAAGCGGCCGAAGAAGCGGGGGCGTTTGGGATTGTCCTGGAACTCATCCCGCGCGGACTCGCTGGCAAAATTACCGCCGCCCTGTCGATTCCAACGATCGGTATCGGTGCCGGCCCCGAATGCGATGGTCAGGTCTTGGTCAGTTGCGACATGCTCGGCCTGTCGGGCTTTCAGCCACGGTTTCTGAAAAAGTACGCCGATCTTCGCTCCACGGTCATCGAAGCGACCAAGCAGTATATTCAGGAAGTGGGCAACCAAACGTTTCCGGATCAATCGCATTCCCACGAGTGACTCAGGCCGATCGCCCACTTACGTCTAGCTGGCAACGCGCACTGGAGTATCGCGAATGCGATCCAATCCCAGCAGAAACAGGTCGCGTAGCGCTCGGACCATTTCCTTGACGTTGATCTTCGATTGTCCGACGATTCGGTCTTCGAAGACGATCGGCGTTTCCGCAATCCTGCCACCCACGCGAACGCAGCGATAGAGCATTTCTTCCTGAAAGGCATAGCCGCGCGATCGAAACCGGTCGAAGTCGATCTGCTTCAACGTCGAAGTTCGATAGCAACGAAACGCACCGCTGCAATCCTGAGTGCGCAGTGCAAGCAGCACTTGGGAATAGATGTTAATTCCCTGGCTCATGAAGTGACGCTTCGGGCTCCAGCCGACAATGGCCCCGCCCGGAACGTATCGAGATCCCACTCCGACATCGGCGACAGCCATGCATGCCCGAACAGCGGCAAGATGACGAGGATGGTGGCTGAAATCGGCGTCCATGTTCAGCGCAAAGTCATAGCCGTGATCAACAGCCCAGCGCAGGCCCGCTACGGTGGCGGCCCCCAGTCCTTCCTTTTTCATTCTCAGCAGCAGCTGCACTCGCGGATCTCGCTGCCCCAACTCGCGAACCACTTGCGCCGTGCCGTCGGGTGAATTGTCGTCGACAACTAGCACGTCCGCATCGGGCAGCGCAGCCAACACCTGCGGAATCAGATTGGCAATATTTTCACGCTCGTTGTAGGTGCAGATCGTGACGAGGGTCCGCCCGGAATTCGAGTCGGGCTTCAGTGCTGAGGACATTCGAGGTTCCGCAAGTCGCGAGTCGTTCCACCTTTAGCACAGGCAGAGACCGCAAGGTAAGTCGGTTGTTGCCGAATTGGCGAGCGGCAGAATAACAGCCAACCTCTATCGGAGGGAAGAAAGAGGCTTAAGGTCGGGCGCGTTTGTCACTGGCGACGACAATAAACGGGGGCGTCGGCCGATTTGACAGCACTGGCAGTCCGCCGGGAACGGGTTCCGCAACGGGATTGAGTTGAGGAAGCGGAGGATTGGGAAGTTGCGGAGCAGGGGCCTGCTGGAACCCGGCATCTGGCAAAGGAGGCAACTCCAAGAGCAATCCTGGCTTACCTGCAGGGGACGGTTGCTGCTCCTGTGCCGCTAGCAACGCCACGATGTGATCGGTGGAATCCGTTGAAACGCGCTGAGCCACCTTCAGGACGTCACGCGATCGCGGGTCATCTTCATAGTGCAGCAACAGGCCCAGCAGGAAAAGTCGATCGGCATCCTTCGGGTCTTCTTTCACCCAGTCAGCAACCTTGTGCAAGACGGACGTGCGCAGGGCTTCACTGCCGGGCCCAAACAGCATCGCAAGCTGGATTCCGTTCAACGGAAGATCTCGGTCCAAGTACAGCCCTCGCTTAAATTCGCGTATGGCCGGGGCGTAGTGCTGCATTACGGTATGAGTGAAGCCCTGTCGAAACTGCGCCTCTCCCCGGTCGCCTGCCGCCTCGATGGCGCTGCGATATCGCATATAGGCCTGCGCCCAAAGCTGCTTACGAAGCTGCTCGTCGCCGTTCGCCTGATGTTCCAGACTCCGCAATCGTGCCGCTGGAGTCGAAGGTTTCACAGGGCGTTTCGAAGCATCTTCGGCCGGATCGGGCAACGTCGGCTGAACAACGGGCGTTACGGAGATCACGGGAGCAACGAACGCCGGGACCAGTGGAGCCCAATAGGCAGGTCCCGTGCCGACATAAACAGGCGTCTGGTAAACCGGAGTTTGATAAACACCGCGATCGTGATAGTGCTGGCGCTGACCTCGGTAGCCGCTGACCGCAACTTGCGGATATGGAGTCCTGCCCCCAGAAACGACAGGAGAACTGGGATAGGGATAGAGGTAAGGGTTGCCGAACCATCCTCCGCCACCCGACGAACCGTAATTCGGCAGACCCTGCGATGCGCCGTGGTTGTACCCACCCTCATGATGATGATGATGATGGTGCTGCTGGGCCTGCGCAACTGCCGCCAGACCACACACCAGACAGATCATAATCGACCGCACACACGCCATTGTGAGCCCTGTCATGAATAATCGATGAACGTCACCCACATTATGCGGAGGGAC
>DASYEA010000055.1:0-2708 GCA_036499265.1 Schlesneria sp.
CGCCCTGAGGACGCGCTCCCTTTGCTTTCTCCTTTGCCAGGTCGCGGCCCATCTCGGCGGCGGCCGTTTCGAGAGACAGCGTTCCCATACCGATTTCGATCTGCTGCCGCTGGACGGTTTGCATTTCGTCGCGGTTGGAGACTCGTGGCCCCGTGGCGGTGATCTCGAGGATTTGCTGGAGATCACTGAAGCGTTCCATGCCTTGAAATGCACGCCCGATCTCGTGAGCCAGGCGTAGCACCTTCCAGAGCAGCTCGGCGAAGGCCTGGCAATAGAAACGCTGGTCGGCTTCTCTGGCTTTCACGAATGGCGATTCAGCCACTAGCGTCGACGCGTAGTTGGCATTCGATGCGTCACTGGTGAACATAAACTCGGGCATGGCCCATCGCTGAGCAATTGCTCTGGCGACGTACTGCGCAATGAGAAGAAAGTTCGCATTCCGTTCCGAACCCATCGGGCCGGGTAAGACCCGCATCGTTTCCGGGATGTCAACGACCGTTCCGCTGCGGAGTTTGCCTTGTTTTGTGGGTCTTGTGCCGGATGATGTGCGCTGTTGGCGTGTGTCAACTGCCTGGCCGTCGACCATGCTTTGCACGGCCGATGTCGTCGTTCCTTGTGCGTGTTCCCGAAACCATGCGATGGCTGCTTGAAGCGCTGCCCCGTCTGCGGTATTGCGGCGGATTTTGGCTTCGCGCTGGACATCATTGGCGATCCAGTACAGATCGCTGACGCCACGTTTGACGTTCCGCGGCACATTGCGCTTGACGTGCAGCATCCGGCTGGCTGGGATGTATTCCCAGTCTTCGCCAGACGTGTCGTAGACGACGTGATAGCCGAGTGGATCGTCGGGAGTCCGACGGATGCAGTGGACTCCGAATGACCAAGACCAGATCCAATCGGGTGAGTACCTGGATGCATCCTGGTCCCGTAGCCAGTCCTCAATCGGATCTGGGTTTCCGGGCTGGCAAACCATGTCGGGCTCGTCGAACGAGGCCCGAATCTGACCTGCTGGTGAGACACTCAGTTCGACAAACGCTTCGCCATCCTCGCGAGATCGGCTGTCGATCTCGCGGTCCATATCGCTCTGGAATTTGTTCTCATGCAGGAAGCGGTCAATCACCGTCTGCGCTTCAGCGATGAAGAGCTGGACTGTTTCTGGCTTGATGTTTTTGGGGCAAGTGGCGGCACGTTGAGCAGTGAATTTCAGCCCACCTCCCAGCGTGTAATTGCTGAGCGTTCCGATGGCCCCCATTACGCCGCCGGACATTGCAGTCACGTTGCGTGCTTCGGCTCGGATCGCTGCGAGATCCATCTGGGTCTGATAGATCGGCATGTACTTGCCGTCATCACGGTCATTGAGTGACGTGTACAGAATGGGTGAGCCGACTCGGCCGAATCCGAATGACGGGTCATCCTGCTGCCACTCGCGTGTGTCGACGTAATCGCCAAATCCTTCGGCGATCGCTAACGTCATCGAGTTCGCCAGATTGTGCAGCCGGTGTTGTTCGAGTTCGAAATAGTCGATAGGTCGCCCATGAGGCGTGGTGGCTGTATGCATGGAAGAAATCCAAAGAAAGGATCAGCCCTGTGACACACCGAGTGGCGTCGTGCGGGAGCTGCTATTGACGCGCTTAGAGAGCGCCTTACGGCGAGAACAGCCTCTTGAGAACAAGTGTACCCATGGGTACTAAATGGCAAGCCGCTGAAATCGCTCTAGTGCTGCGGCAAGGTTGGGACTTCGGGTGTCACTGGCTCTGCCAGTGTTGGTTAGCTCCGTGAAATCCAACACAGCACTGGCAGAGCCAGTGGCACCCGATCTCAAATTGAAGCTGTGACCGAGTTCTAGGCGTTCCAGCACTCGCTGTCGGGTTCGGCTTTGGTGCCGACACCCAACAGGTGCTTGATGCCTTCGATGCCCATCTGCAATGCGTCCGGGCCGTCATCGTGCTGACTGCACGGAAATTCGCGCAGTTGATCTACGAGAAGTTCTGCGCCCCGGCTGTTTCGTTTGAACCGAAACTTGCCTTGGCGCAGGTAGGGACCGAGTGTCCGAATGCGAGTCGTCTTCTTGAGTGAGTTTGTGACGCCGGCTAACGGAAGGACTGTCCCCTGAAGCGTTGCCTGTCTTTCAAACTCGGTTTTGAGGAGTTCTTGAAATTGGTTGACTTCGACGGCAAACAGATGCGGCCGGAAGCCTTCTGCGAGTGCGAATCCGTCCTCGACAATCCGAGTGGAATCTCGTCGTGCAAGATCCGCATCGACGTACAGTAGTCCGTCATTACTGAGGCCGATCAATACATAAGCTGAGAAATCACTTGAATCGGTCTTTCCCTTGCTCGGATCCAGTGCAATGACCTTCAGCTTCAACTCTGGCCAGCGATCAAACCAGACGTTCTCTGCGAAGCATTCAGGCGGCCATTCCGCGGCAAGATCTGCTGTGGGCACCCCTTGATACTCTGAGAGGAACGCCGCTTCGCCGTACGAAGCGCGGTATTCCATGAGGGCATAGAGCGGCTCGCGATCAGGCCACAAGACTTCAGAGCCGGCCAGCATGTCGTCGCGATGCCGTTCGAACATTTCCAGAGCCAGTCGCTGCCGTTCTTTAACGCTCAGGTCCAGATTTGAATACAGTGAACGCCATTGCTGCCACAGGTCACTTCGGATGGGCTCAGAGATGAGGCCTTGAAAACTTTGAAACTGCCAGTTGG
>DASYEA010000056.1:0-2757 GCA_036499265.1 Schlesneria sp.
CGGTGAATTCATGGCCTTGATCGCTCACTTGGGCGGCTATAACAATCGCCCCTCAGAAAAGCCGACAGGTCCCCTGCCAATCTGGATCGGACTAAGAAGAATGCTCGACTACTCGGCGGCCTGGCTCGAATTCGGACCAGACAAGTAGAAGGAATTATGTGTAATCAACAGCACAAAGCTTCAGGGATGTGCCACCCGCAACTGCCTTTCGGCCTTATTTCGGCGCGATGCTGCGCAGATCGTATTTCGTTTCGATGATCGCTTCAGAAAACAGCTTCTTGAAGAGCTTTTCGGGGCGTTTTTTGTTCTGCTCATTCTCCATCTTCTGACGGATCTCATCTTGAACGTCGCCAAATTGTTGTCGTCCGGCGGCGGCACGCTTTTTGACGCGGACCAACTGAAACTCTTCGGGGGCCTCGTAGACGCTGCTGAGTTTGCCGACTGGCATGTCGAACAGCATTTTCTCGAGTTTCGTGTCCTTCAGGCTACCGACTTCCATTTCTTCACGCAGACCACCGTCTTTGGATGTGGGGCCATCAGAGTACTTTTTGGCGACCGCGTCGAATGACGTTCCTGAGGAGAGCTCTTGTAGAGCCTCTTGCATCCGTTCCCGTGCCTTTGCTTTAGACATCGAAGGCGTAACCGAGACCTGGATCTGTTCCCACGTCACATGGGCGGCGACCGCGTAGTCTTCCAGATGTGACTGGTAGTAAGCGAGCAGGTCCATCCGGTCGATGTGATCGGGCTTCTCCATCTTCATCGAGACGTATTCCATCGCCATTCGCTCAGTCGCGAACTGATCTCTCACGTTCTGAAGTGTCGTTCCCTTTTTGTTCAATTCCAACTCGAGTTCGGTACGAGTCGAGACCTTCAATTCACGCTTCAGCTTTTCGACTTCCTTCTCGAACATCGCGTCCAAGTGATCGTTCAGCAATTTGATCTGCTCGGTCTTGAGACTTGATTTCATGGTCTCGACAAGCAGTCGTCGCTGAATATGGCTCGGCAGATCGCGCTGGACGAACATCTCGCGCACCTTCTCGTATTCCGATGGCGCGACTCGTTTCTCCCGCATGCTCTTACGCATGTCGATCAGATATCCGCTGTAGCGATCGAGTACGTCGCCATTCAGGATCGGAAATCCGTTGACCGTCGCGGCGATCTTCGAATTATAGATGGCTGTGTCGTCGGTCCATTCAGCCCAAGGATCTGTCCCTACCGGCGCGATGGCCGCAGTGGCAACCACTTTGGTTTTTTCCGGCGTCTCGATGTCGTCAGCTTCGACGATCTTGGTCTCGTCATCACTGTCATTCGCAAGGCCGGCGACGCGATGAGGCGCTTCGATCAAGACGGGGTTGTCGTGCTTTTTCCCCATCCCTTTCAGCGCATTGCAGCCTGACGTCGTCAGCACACTCAGGCTGGCAAGAAGGAGGCAGCACCGGAGAGCCAAACCAAATCTCAATACACGTCGCCCGTAAGTGACGAGTTCGCGATGTCCACGTGAGATTTGGAACATGTGAATTGCTTTGGAAACTGATTTCATGTTGCGCATCCATGCGAACACACTTCGGCGCAATTAACAGGAGAAATGGATTTGTAGTTTCAGGAGGGACTTGCCTGCAAGGTCTCTTTGATGAGTCGCAGCAAAGCTTTGTTGCCCTTTAAGTTAGGAGGCAACACCAGGCAGGCTTCTTCCGTGTCGAGGATGCGGAGCGGGATCAGCGTCAGCCGACTCAACTGTGTCATCAGCTTTGGGTTGCGATATCCCAGGATCACGTAACCCGGCTCCAGATGAATGTCGTGGATCTGCCAGCGTAAGGCCAGCAGTTGAAGCTCTCGGACCAGGAACAGTTTCTCAGCGGGATCGGGCAGCGGACCGAACCGGTCGCGAAATTCGGCCTTCAGTTCTGCCAGATCATCCAGCGACGAGATACTCGATAGCTTGCGATACATTTCGATCTTGGGGCGTCCCTCGGGAACGTAGTCCAGCGGGAGATATGCCGAGACCGGCAGTGTTACTTCGACATGCCGATGTTCACGGATCGGCTGTCGCTTCATCGCGCGGACGGCGTTGTCGAGTAACTGGCAGTACAACTCATAGCCGACGGCGGCGATGTGACCGCTCTGTTCCGTCCCCAGAATGTTGCCCGCACCGCGAATCTCAAGATCACGCATCGCGATTTTGAAGCCCGCACCAAGTTCACTGAATTCCTCGATCGCTTTCATTCGGCGAGACGCTTGAGGGGTCAGCGTCTTGCCATCTTCCAGTAACAGGTAGCAATAAGCGCGGTGCTTATAGCGGCCTACGCGACCTCGCAATTGGTGCAGATCGGCCAGTCCATAGTTTCCCGCCTGATGAATGAAGATCGTATTCGCGTTGGGAATGTCCAAGCCGCTCTCGATGATCGTCGTAGCGACCAGGATGTCTGTTCGCCCCTGCACGAAACCGTGCATCGCGTTCTCCATCGTCGTCTCGTCCATCTGACCGTGCACGATGTCGATCTTGGCCTCGGGGACGAGCGCATGGATCTTGTCGGCGATTGTCTGGATGTCGTAGATCCGATTGTGGACGAAATAGATCTGGCCGGTTCGGTTCAACTCGCGCACGATGGCCGATCGAATTAACTCGCCATCCCAGCGACAGACGCGAGTTTCCACCGCCATACGATCCTGAGGAGGGGTCTCCAGGTTCGAGATGTCGCGGACGCCAAGAAGCGAGAGGTGCAACGTGCGAGGAATCGGCGTGGCGGTCATCGTCAG
>DASYEA010000057.1:0-7920 GCA_036499265.1 Schlesneria sp.
AAGCTCGATGCGGCCCTTGTCTGGAGTCTCTAAGTAAAAGACACCGTTGGCCCGCTGTTCGACTTCGAAGACAAGATTGTAAACCGTTCTTTGATGCTCGCCCTTCAAGACCTTGATCAGCGAGGACTTAAGTTCCCATTGCTTTAGCAGGTCCTCAAGCTCTGGCGAAATCGCATCTTCAGGTTGCGCAATACGAGGAGCGATCTGCTCGGCTTCCACTCTGGCCGGGTTACCCGGCGTCCTCGCATTGTTTGGCTGCTGCTGTCGTGGTGGATTCGTCTGCTGAGCACCAGTCGGGCGAATCTGTCGACCGGGCTGCGCCATTACGTCAACATAGGTACCCGTCACAAGGACCAGAGCCAGTGGCACCGCAAGGGAACGGAGCGAATCTCTCATGATGGGTATGTTCATCCTGAACGGTAGCAGGGTGTCGTCCATGATCCGCACGCAGACCGTGCCGCGACCGGTGGCCCGAAGCGGATAGGCGCGGAATGTAGTGAATGTCTCGATTAGAGAACAGACCGATTTCACAGAAATTTGACCGTGCGACGACGGCGCGTGACGACGACACAACTCACTGGAACTCTTTTCGCCACAAGAACTTCGCGAGGGAAAAAGAATTCACCACGAATCGGACGAATCTCCACGAATAAGAAATGAGACGAACAGCCGAACTCTCGCCTCTGCTTGTTCTTACTCACGTCAATTCATGAAATTCGGGGCTCTGTATTTCCGTCCCTGTGGCGAACTCACGTCCGGCGGCGCTTCAAGACTTCGCTATAGACGTCGCGGATCTGGGCAGTCATCGTCTGGTGACGGAAGCGGTCGGTAAACATCGCTCGCCCAGTTGCGCCGTACCGACGTCGCCGTTCGGCATCGCCAGCCAAATCGCACATCGCGGTCGACAGTTCGTCGATCGATCGTGGTGGCAGCAAACAACCTGTCCGACCGGATAGTACCACTTCTTTAGCTCCGTCAATGTCGTAACTGATGACAGGCTTCCCGGCAATCAGCCCTTGGGGAAGCACACGAGCCAATCCTTCCCACACACTTGTATGAACGACAATATCCATCGCGTGGATCAATTCCGGAACGCGATTTGGTGGAACCAGTCCTGCGAAGACAAATCGATCTCGAATCCCGCTGGCATCCAGTTCGGCTTCAAACTGCGGTCGCAAAACTCCATCACCCACCAACAGGAATCTTACGTTCGGACAGCGTTTTACGACGGCGCTGGCTGCCTTAATTAAGAATTCGTGACCCTTCAGCGGAAACAGGCGGGCTACTTTGCCGATGACAATCTCGTCCGGTTTCAGACCCAATTCAGCCCGCACGACAGACGGGGGCCGCGGCGGTTCCAGAAAGGGTTCGACATTGAAGCCGCTGTACACCGTGACGAACTTCTCGCGCGCGGCGACTTCCGCCTGCACGTATTGCTCCGTCATCGCATCGCACACAGAAATGAATTTATCCGTCGCCGGTGCGGCGCGTTGTTCCAGCCAGCGGTATAAGTCATACGCAAACAGCGACTGACCGTAATGAAACGCCGAGCCGTGGATCGTGTGTACGCACGGCAGCCCCAGGCGCGACGCCGCGACTCTTCCGATGATCCCCGCCTTGGACGAATGCGTATGCAGCAAGTCCGGTTTCAGTTCGCGCAGCAGACGCGTCAGTTCGCGGTAGGTTTGCCAGTCTCGCCCCGGATGAATCGATCGACGCGAAGCATCAATGATCCGCAGATCAAGGCCCCCTTGCCGAGCACGATCTTCCAGCGATCCTTCGGGACCGATTCCTGGACCGGTGATCAGAGTCACGCGATCGCCGAAGATATGATGCTGGTCTTCGACAGTCGAAAGCGTATTCTCCTGGGCTCCACCGACGATCAGCCGAGTAATATAGTGGACAATGTGCATGGATTCGGGTGAGCTTCCGCTGTCAGGGAATCTTCTCTGTTTGCTCAAGCCGCAACGCATTCGTGCGCTGGCGTACCGAAACTATAATCCACACCAGACATGGCTCGATAGCAACATGACGGAAGGCTCGCCCTGAATGATCACACTGGAAGTCTCGGCAAAAGGGATCGTGCTTCTGGTGAAAGCCCACGCGGGTGGCAAACACAACGAGATCACGGGCGACCATGCCGGGGCGTTGAAGGTCTCGGTCACGCAGGCACCGGAAAAGGGAAAGGCCAACAACGCCATTCTGGAAGTGATCGCCGAGGCCTTGGGATTAAAACGCAGCCAGATCGAACTGATCGTGGGCCAGACCGTTTCACAGAAGAAGTTCTTGATACGCGATATCACTCGCGAAGCACTCGAACAACGACTCGCAATCGCTTTAGGTGAAGGTGGTACTTAACGATCTACAGAACCCGCTTGCGATGTTGCGGAACGCGATGCTGCCAGAACAAGCGGTCTTCGGTCAGGTAACCGTGCCGCAGCGCACAGCGCAAGCAGTACTTCTCGTGCTGACGCGAGACGTAAATTTCGCCATTCAGCAGCATGTGAAACCAGTCTTCGCCCGGAAGCTTGGCGTAACAATAGATCTTCTCGGAATCGCGTTTGATGTGGACGTGCCACTCTTCCTGCTCGGGAACGTACAGGCGTGCATCCGGAATTGGCTCAGGATCAGGTTCCGGCTGAGGATCCGGAACGATTTTGGTCGGCTCCGCTTCGAGCTCGTGCGGCTCTTCTTCTGGAGCAAAGTCGCCTTGCGGGGTCACACCACTCATGATTGCGGGTTCACTCGGGTAGCGGTTGGCCTTTGGTTTCGGGGGCCAGCCAGATCAGCCCCATCCCCAGCAAGTATACGCAACAGACGAAGCTGCAGGCGATAGGATACCCACCTTTCACCCCGGCATAGGTTTGATAATTGCCGATGTGCTTCAGGATGGCGCCGATCTGAAGAGTGCCAATCGCAGCCAAAATCCGGCCAAAGTTGAAGGCGAACCCCTGGCCAGTCGCGCGGACTCGCGTGGCAAACAATTCTGGCAAGTACAGCGGCAGCCAGCCATAGAACGAAGCCGTACAGACACCGGCCACGAACGCCGAGATCAGGAATTCCCAGCCAAACGCATTATGGAATTGATAGAACCACAGCACCGAGGCAATCGATGTCAGGCACAACAGGCAATACGCACTACGACGCCCGATCCAGTCACCAAGCATCGCCGCGCCGATGGTCCCGACAATCGCCCCGACGGCCGTGAACATTTGCGTGTATTCGCGAGGGTGCTTCCAAATGAAAGAGGCATCACTGGGGACTGTGACGCCTTGCGTCAGTTGGCCGGCCCAAGTCACCGCCCACTGCGTCGATCCCCAGGTTCCCAACAGCGCAATCCCGCTTAAGCAGGCTCCCAACAACATGCGGCGAATTGTTTGACGTGAGTCGTTCGCCAGATCCGGCGACTGGGCGAACGTCCGTTGCAGGAACCGGATGACCGGGTAAAGGTAGCCGACGGTGGCGATGACCAGGCCGATCAATGTGCCGGCAATCCGGTAGCCGGATCCCATCGTTTCGTCAGCCCAGACCCAAACGATCAGTCCCGGTCCCACGGCCCCGACCAGCACCCCCAACAAATCGGATGTCACCCAGTTCGATGTCGTGCCGCTCCCCTTTTCTGATTCCCATTTGTGCGATTCGGGCACGAACATGCGGAAGAGGAACGTCAGCAATGCGGGAAACGTTCCCAGCATCATCATTAGACGCCAGCCCTTGTTGGCGACCAGCATCTTGACGGTGTCATCGGCCAGTCCGATGTCATGCAGCCAGACTTCGAATTGCGACAAGACGGCGGTCAGACCAATCCCAACGATGCCCACCAGCAGATAACCCGCATTGGCAGATGCTCCAATCAAGCCCGCCATTAAAGCGCGTGATCGATTCGGCCAAACCTCCATCACGAGGGCCACCCCCAACGACCATTCGCCTCCCATGCCGAGGGCTGCGATAAAACGAAGCACTCCAAGTTGAATCGGCGTCTGTGCAAACCCGCATACGCCCGTGAACACAGCATACGTGATGACGCTTAAGCTCATCGCGCGCACGCGTCCGATTCGATCACCCAGCCACCCGAATAGCACGCCCCCAGTGGCGGCTCCGACCAGGAACACGGCGATGATGACACCGAAGTACAGACCAAGCTGCTTCTCTTGATCGGCCGTCGGCGCTGATGAGATCCCCAGCAGATTCTGGATCGCGGCCCGACCTACCATCGAGAAGACCCCCATCTCGGCACCGTCAAACATCCAACCGAGCAACGCGGCGGTCAGCGCCATCCATTGGCCAAAGGTTGTTCCGGCGGGTGGAGTCAGATTTTCGTTCGTCGGTGGGTTCACGAGTGAATCTTTCACTGAGGAAATTCGACGGCGGGATGCTGTGGAATTGTGGACCGGATGACGGGGAAACGCAAACTGGTCGCCGCTGTTCCCTCCTCGCTCGATTCCAACGCCGATTCCAAAACTTAGGTCGGTAGCGCTTGCAGCATGGAGCGGATTCGGTTGTATTGGGGAATCTTGAAATGTACGGAACCTCGTTCAGGGCCCTGATCCGATGCATGGTTTTGAAACCACAGATTCAACGCCGTTAGCCCCTCATTCCGGTCCCTGGTACAAGGGGATGACTCGTTACCACTGGTTCGTTTTGACAGTGGCGGCCCTCGGCTGGCTATTCGATTGCCTGGACCAGCAACTCTTCATCCTGTCGCGCCCCGCAGCGATGGACGAACTATTGCGGTATATCACTGATCCAGATCTGCGACGGGAGCAGGCCAGTTTCTATGGCGATATTTCAACGTCGGTCTTCATCGCGGGCTGGGCAACCGGCGGGCTGATCTTCGGGATGCTTGGCGATCGCATTGGCCGAGCCAAGACCATGTTGCTGACGATTCTAATGTACTCGCTCTGCACGGGCCTGAGTGCTTTCTCGGTCACCGTCTATGACTTTGCGTTCTATCGCTTTCTGACAGGTTTAGGCGTCGGTGGTGAGTTCGCCGTCGGGGTCGCACTGGTCGCCGAAGTCATGCCTGCACATGCTCGACCGCAATCATTAGCTTTGCTTCAAGCGTTATCCGCGTTTGGCAATGTGAGTGCCGCTTTCATTAACTTGGGACTCGGGCTGGCCGAAGATGCGGGGCTTCCAACAAGTCCCTGGCGGATCATGTTCTGTATCGGTGCCGCGCCAGCACTGTTGAGCCTGCTGATCCGACGACAACTGAAAGAACCCGAAACGTGGCAAAAAGCATCCCACGACGGAGCCGTCAAGAAACAGCTCGGTTCATATTCTGAGTTGTTTTCTCATCCAACCTGGCGCAAGCATGCAATCCTGGGGTTGCTGCTCGCTTGCTCAGGCGTCATCGGTTTGTGGGCCATCGGCTTCTACTCACCGGATTTGATCCGACAGGTCCAACTCAAGCCGATCACCGCAGCAGTCTATGCGGAACAAATCGCCTCTGCTGAACCCGAACGCGCGGAGATGCTGAAATCAATTCAAGCGGCGGTTGCCGCCAAAAAAACGAAGGAACTGACTCCCGAGCAAAAGGCGTTGAAGGCAGACATCGACAAGAAAATTCGCGGTCAATTGACAGTGCCGCAGAGCATGACCTCGATCGCCATCAATGTGGGGGCGTTCTTCGGCATGTTTGGATTCGGATGGCTATCACAACGAATTGGTCGCAAGCCGACGTTTGCGATTGCCCTCGTGGCAGCCTGCATCTCCACTGCGGTGGTCTTTTGGACGCTCAATGACATGTGGCAGATTTGGGTGTTCGTGCCAATCATGGGCTTCTGTCAATTGTCGCTGTTTGGAGGTTATGCGGTCTACTTCCCCGAACTGTTCCCCACCAGGTTGAGATCAACGGGAACCAGCTTTTGTTACAACGTCGGTCGCTTTGCCGCTGCCCTCGGTCCGCTGGTCAAGATCTGGTTGAATGATGTCTTCAAGGGATACGGCGAAGATTCGATCCGCTATGCCGGAGTGACGATGTGCGCGGTCTTCCTGGTCGGCCTGTTCGTGCTCCCCTTCCTTCCGGAAACTAAAGGGAAGCCGCTGCCAGAGTAGTGGAATTCCGAATCGATCGGCGATTGCGAATTCTCGGTGAAAGACCGAGGGCCGTGGGAATAGCATCTGTTCAATGCCTAAGAAGTTGGATAGCCTATGGTTCCAATACTGTGGGCGTTCGCTGGGACGCGGGCGTTGTCGGTCGGAATGGAGTGATGGGAGCGTAACAACATGATGTGCCCGTTTTGTCGGAATGGGGAAACGAGCGTCATCGATTCGCGTGCCAGCACCGCTTTCGTCATTCGACGTCGCCGTAAATGCTTAAGCTGCGACCGTCGTTTCACGACTTACGAGAAGATCGAGGAATCTCCGCTGAAGGTCATCAAAAAAGATGGCTCGCGCGTGCCGTTCGATCGCGAGAAGATCCGGGCGGGACTCGAAAAGTCCTGCTATAAACGGCCGATCAGTGACGAATCGATCGAGCAGATTATCTCGGAAATCGAAGCCTCGCTCTACGAGCAGTTCGAACGCGAGGTGCCGTCACGGGAAATCGGCGAAAAATTGATGGAAGCACTGCGCAGCATCGATCATGTCGCCTTCGTAAGGTTTGCGTCGGTCTATCGCGAGTTCAAGGACGTGAACGATTTCGTCGAAGAACTGGCCCCGATCCTGCGCGAAGACCGCCTGCGATAAGCTCGTATGAACCGCAAGCGCCATGGTCATAGGCCCCATAAGGCTTATGGGTCCTATCTCTGCCGGTCATCTCGTGACGCAACTCTACGGCACCAGAGTCGGCTCGCCTTCCATCGCGACATCGCTGAGATTGGCATTACCGTTATTGGCGATGCGAATCTGAAAGCGACCGTTTCCGGAAACGTTGCCACCGATCACATCAACCTTGGAACTGCCGCTGATCGCAATGCCCGCTCGGCCATTGTTGAAGCAAGTAACGTTCTCCAACCTCACATTGCGGCACATATTCTGGGCGTGGATTCCATCGAAGCGGAAATCACGCAGTGTCAGGTCCACGATCCTGACGTTTTCGACCTGATACAACGACAATCCCGTCTGATCCGCCGCGTACGAGAACGCCTGAGTTGCCGGAGCGAAATCGCCATCGACTCGGAAATACACGCTGCCGCCCGTGGCAGTCCACTGTCCGGGAGCGAGAGACTCCAGTGGATTGACTCCGGCTTCGGGAATCAGTTCTGGCAACGGTTGCCCGTCTCGCAACAACCGATAGAACCCTTTGCGGGTCAGCGTCAGTTTCCACAAGTCGGGGCCCGCTCGCCGCCACCCCGCCGGGGGAACGCTTCGCAATCCGCTGAGAATCGCTCCGTTGCCGATGATGGTGAATGGATAATTCGGCGACCCACTATTTCGAGTCCCAGTCAGCGACAGCGAGTCATAGTAGACTGCACCAGCGCGGGTCAGCACGATTTGATCGCCAAATCGTGCCAACTGAATCGCACGCTGCAGCGTTCTGACCGGCCCTGTCCCGGTGTCGCTCGGCAGGCTGTTGCGCCCGTCGAAGACATCATCACCCACGAGGTTGTCGACATAGATTTCAACAGCCAAGGCACCCACGCTCTGCAGCAGCAACAGCACAACGGCCAAGATCAGATTTGATCGCATGTACGAACTCTCCTGGATCACGCCGCGAATAGCCGCCACGGAGCGGATCGACAGTCGCAACGTCGTCTCCGCCATCGTGAGCGATGGCAGGGTCGTTGTGAAGAGGAGACTATCGCGCAGCCAGGAATTGATTCAAATCGCCCGTTAAAATCCGCGCAATCGGTTTTTGTGTTTGGCTGCGCACGATCTCAATCAATGTGCGATTTAACTCACCGAGATCGTGAGTGTGGGTGCCACGATTTTGGAGTCTTCGACAAGGCCGTGTCTTCTCTCCATCAAGAGCAGTAA
>DASYEA010000058.1:0-2176 GCA_036499265.1 Schlesneria sp.
GATGTTGTGCGGCATCGCCTGTCGCTGCGAACTGGCGATAGTTCCACACAAGATTCTCCGGTTGCGTCCACACCGGCTTGCCGGAAGAGTTGGCGTATTCGATGACAATGCCCATTCCGCTGGCTTGAACATGCTTGCGGACCTCACCGAGGATCCACATGCCGGGATTGTTCATCTCGACAATGGCAGAAACGCGCTCCGCGGGGGCGAGCCGAAGCATGGAAACTGTCTGAGCCTGGGCTACCGGATTTCCATCCAGCGCCATCACCTTGAAGCTGTGTCCCGACAACGAAATCCAGTGAACCTCGGTCGGGCTGCTATTGAGGATGTGCATCATGACGCGCTCGCCTTGTTCGACCTTTACTGGATCTCCAGAGCCGAGCATCTTGCCGTTGATCGTTGTCACATCGTAAACCGGACTCATATACCCGTCATCACTGCTCAGGAACTGCCCACTCCAGTCATGGAGCCCAAGGAAGACCTCCCGATCGTAGGCGGCGGGGTTGTCACGCGGTTCGATCAGCAGAAAAACATGCAGCCCACTGTATTGCGCCTTGGTGAGATTCTTCCCCGCGAACGTGTGCGTGTGATACCAGCGGAAGCCTGTCGGCTTGGGGGTCATGGTGTAGCGCGTCGAGGTGCCCGGCGCAATCATCGGCGTGCCTTCTTCCATGGCTCCGTCGATCTCTGATGGCAAGAAGAGGCCGTGCCAGTGCACGATCTCCGCATCGTTTGTCAGGTTTCGAATCTCAACCGACTGCGGTTCTCCGACACGCATCCGGAATAACGGCCCGGGAATCTGCCCGTTGTAAGCCACGGTCCGGATGTGATGTTTCGGCGATGCTTCCAGGACGTACGGCGCAATCTCAAGTGTGACGTCCGCCGGCGCTACGGCACGAGCCGTTCCGGGCAGCGTTAGAGATCCGACCGCCATTCCAGAAAGTTGAGCAAAATGTCTGCGTGTCAGCGGAGGGGGAGACACGGAATTGGGCATAGTCCTTTGTAGCTCCGATTGAGTTCAATGAAAAGCGAGTGCCGTTAGAACGAAATAGTCATATCGCAGCGTGCAAACAGAATGGTCGGTCAGTTAGAAATCTGGCCAACGAGATTAAGGTCAATCGCGACCTCATTCTCAGCTTTCCAGAACAAGAAGCTCGGGTTCTTGAGACCCCACTGAACATAGGGAATCACGAATCGCGCCCTCGCAGTTGCCTTCGATCCATCCATATGAATCTGCATTGGAATCGTGAGCTCGCGAGGATTGTTAAGTAGGGTGAACACTCCGCTCACCTGAATGGTTGAGTCGCCAGAGGGCGCGATCGCCCCGGTGTAGGTTTTGGGCGCAAAGGAAACGGTCGTGTACCGATCTGCCTTGAGAATGTCCTTATTCATCTTCTTATCGCGGCTATTGTTACCGGTTTTGCCACTGTCGGCCAGTACGGTCACCGAACCCGACATCTTAGGATTGCTGCGATCAAACTCAATCGATCCGGATTGAATGTGAAACGTGCCGTTGACGACCTCGTGGGTCGTGTTGAGTGTCATCTTGATCTCGCTGGCATCGGGGTTGACGGCGAAGGTCTGATGCTGGGCGAGAGCGGCTGGAGCGAATATGACCGCGAGGGCAAAGACTGCGAAGGATTTCATTCCATCTCCCTAGAGGGCTTTGGCTAACGAGAGTTATTTCGGCGTGGCTCGATTTCAGCTGGCGACTGCCTGTGGAGCAACAGCGGCTGGCTGGGTAACACGCGTGAGTCTAGCTGTTACCCGCATCGCGCCGGGCCAGACCCTGAGGCAGAACGGCAGTACAGCGCGCGCGAGTGCGTTGTTTAAGCCGTCGGCGGCGACCTCGGCAAGACGCATCTGGGGCAGCATTGCGGAGCGCAGTTTTGGCTGAAAGACCGGCGCCGGCTCCGCGGCAAGATAGGCAGCGGCGGCACGGCGGGCCGTATGCAGGGCGATGGATATGCCATCGCCGGTGAACGAGGGGATGACGGCTGCCTGATCGCCGATACAGTAGAGCCCATCCTCGGTTGCTCGGCGGAGGTAACCGTACGGGATATGAGTGATGGTGATCGGTTTGTCAAGCAGTGGTTCCGCGCCGTCAAGGCGCATCGCGAGGTGGGGACAGTCCTGCTGCATCTTCGCAAGGAGGCCCTCCCAGCGAAGGCCTGCA
>DASYEA010000059.1:0-3482 GCA_036499265.1 Schlesneria sp.
CGCACGCTCAGCTACTGGCACGCTTCGCACGTCGGATCGTCCAGCCGACAAGCCGAAGCCACTTCGATGACGGGCATGCCATCGCGGCGGACTTCCACGTCACTGGAAGCACTGCGGTTCTTCATCCACTTGGGTTGAATGCCGAAGCTATTCAGGTCCACCGTCGATTTTTCGACTTGTGTCGCCGCCAGGGTTCGCAAGTAGTAAGTGGTCTTCAGGCCCTTCTGCCAGGCCAGGGCATACATGTCCTGCATCTTGCGGCCACTTGGCTCGGCGAGATACAGATTCAACGATTGCCCCTGGTCGATCCACTTCTGTCGTCGGGCCGCGCATTCGATCAACCACTTCGGATCAATCTCGAAAGCGGTCAGGAATTGTTGGCGCAATTCGAGCGGGATGCGGCCGATATTCTGGAGCGAGCCATCGAAGTACTTGAGTTCGCCCAGCATCTGCGCGTCCCACAGGCCCCGCGCCTTCAGCTTGCTGACCAACATGTCGCTGGCTTGAGTAAACTCGCCCGACAGGTTGCTTTTGACATACAGAAACTTGTAGGCGGGCTCGATCGACTGCGAGACACCGATGATGGTGGATATTGTCGCTGTGGGAGCAATCGCCAACACATTACTGTTACGCATCCCGTGCTGCTTGACCGCCTCACGCACGAGCGTCCAGTCAAACGTGTGCGAACGATCCACGGGAACGGGTTCGCCTCGCTCTTCTTCCAGAAGTTGCAGAGTGTCAATTGGTAGCATCCCGCGATCCCATTTCGACCCCGCATAGGTCGGATAAGGGCCGCGGTCTTTCGCCAACTCTGTCGAAGCGAGGATCGCGTAGTATGAAATGGCTTCCATGCTACGGTCGGCAAATTCGATCGCGGCGTCACTCGCATAGCTGATGTCGAGCGCGTGCAGAGCGTCTTGGAAACCCATCAGGCCAAGCCCGACTGGGCGATGTCCCAAGTTAGACGTTTCGGCTTCCGGAGTCGGATAGAAATTGATGTCGATCACGTTGTCGAGCATTCGCATTGCGGTGCGAACTGTGTTCTCCAGCAACACGAGATCGAGCTTGCCGTCGACAATGTGTTCTTTGAGATTGATCGATCCCAGGTTGCAAACGGCCGTTTCTTCCGGCGACGTATTCAGCAGGATCTCTGTGCAGAGATTGCTGCTATGGACAACACCGACGTGGTCCTGAGGTGAACGGATGTTCGATGGATCCTTGAACGTGATCCAAGGATGACCAGATTCAAACAGGCGAGTCAGCATCTTCCGCCACAGTTCCGGGGCGGAGACTCGTCGAAATTGGAGCATGTCACCGGCGTCGGCCATCTTTTCATACTCTTCGTAACGCTCATCAAATTCGCGTCCGTAGAGATCGTGCAGATCCGAAACTTCATCCGGACTGAACAGCGTCCAGGTGCCGTTCTGGCGGACCCGCTTCATGAACAGGTCGGGGATCCAGTTGGCGGTGTGCATGTCGTGCGTGCGCCGACGTTCATCGCCAGTGTTCTTGCGGAGATCCAGGAACTCTTCGATGTCGAGGTGCCAAGACTCAAGGTAGGCACAAACGGCTCCCTTGCGTTTGCCACCCTGATTGACGGCGACAGCCGTATCATTGACGACTTTCAGGAACGGAATGACTCCCTGACTGCGACCGTTTGTTCCACGGATATGAGCATTCGTCGCGCGAATGTTTGTCCAGTCGTTGCCCAGTCCCCCGGCCCACTTGGAGAGGCGGGCGTTATCGGAAATGACCTTGAAAATATGGGTCAAATCGTCGCTGGAGGTGCTCAGGTAGCATGAACTCAACTGAGGAGTCGGCGTCGCCGAGTTGAACAGCGTCGGAGTTGCCGAGGTGAATCGGAAGCTGGACAGGACGTTGTAGAATTCGATCGCGCGGTCTTCGCGAGCATCCCCTTCTCGCAGCGCCAATCCCATGGCGACGCGCATCCAGAAGTACTGCGGCGTTTCGATTCGCTGACCGCCGATGTGCAACAGATAGCGATCGTGGATGGCTTGCAGACCCAGGTATTGGAAGTGAAGGTCGCGTTCCGGTTTCATCGCCGCGGCCAGACGCGTTAGATCGAATTCGCGGAGATCGGGGCTCAGCCGAGCTGCGCGAATGCCGTCGATGACATAGTGTTCGAATTGATCGCGGTGAACATTCTCGAGTGTCTTTGCATTGGGAGTGTCACCAAACACTTCCTGATAGATCACATTCAACATCAATCGTGACGCGACCAGATCAAACGCCGGATCACGTTCGATTCGTGACCGAGCCACCAGGATTTGGACCCGATAGATCTCGGCGACGGCGATACCATCAAAGACAGAGCGGATCACTTCGTCGACCATTTCGTCGACATCGACGGTGTTCTCGAGTCCCACGCAGGCTTCGGCCAGACGCTTGCGAACGCGGCGAGCTTCAAAGGGGACTCGTGTTCCATCGGGCAGGGCGACATAGATCTGCGGTGCGGAAGACGCGACGGTCGCTTCACCGCGAATCACGCGCATCTTGGCATGTTCGGCGCGATAGATGATGTAGCAGCGGGCAACCCGGTAGTGACCACGTGACATCAACTCTAACTCGACGAGGTCTTGAATTCGCTCGACATCGACGCCGTCAGATTGGCTGGCGAGCGGCGCGATGTCGTCAACCACCGATTGAACGACGCTGGCGACATCTTTCATGACGTCTGCTTCCAGCGGCTGACCGTCCGCCAGATTCAGTTCGGCGCGAAACGCGTTCAGGATCGCGGTGTGGATCCGGGTCAATTCAAAAGAGACACTGCGGCCGTCGCGTTTGCGGACAACCCACTCGTGGGGAGCTCGTAGCATAAGACTGGACCTCTCTCCGTATCGCACCGATACGAGAATGCGGACGCACCGAGTCTTAGTCGAGAATGATCGATCGAGGAGTGATCGCAGTCGCGGAAGAAAACAAATGTCGGAGGTCCGCCGGCCAATGCCTGGCGATCCTCATCAGCGCACTCGTCCGCGCAGCAGAATACTTCCATCCCCCGACCGCCCTTTCCCGAGAAGGTTCGGCAGACAAACAGCTCAGCCCGATGGCATCCGGCCATCGCAATCCTGTGAATCTGAACTGTTCAATCGCTGGCAGGTCTTCGGACTCGCGAACGTTTAGCTCACCCTGAAGTGAACCAATTCCTACTGGCCATCGCTTCCCAATTCTTTCGAATCAGTGCTCTTTGATGGCGTTCGTTTTCGCTTACCGCTGCGGGGCAGTCCCGGATTTACACCGGATTCCCTCTTATCGTGACCACGATATCTTGTGGTCAACCAGCAACGGGACGCACTATATCTTGCTGGCAGCTGGTGTCAATTCAGGAAAATCGGAATTGCGATGCCACCTCGGCTGGCTCCGGACGGCACCATTTTGCCGGTCCTTAACTGAGGATTCGTAACGAGATCGGGACGCCGAATAGCTGGATTGATCCGCGTAAGTGTGTTGAGCAATCCACC
>DASYEA010000060.1:0-4328 GCA_036499265.1 Schlesneria sp.
GCCAACGGCGACCGTAAAGACGCTCGGAACATTAACTCGGATGTTCTCGGCCGACAACGCGCCGCGTAGCGGAATCTCAATCTGAATCGGTTCGAGACTGAGATAGTCACAGTCTTGAAGAAGCGGGATGACGAATGTTGCCCCACCGTGAACGCACTTCACCGCATTACCTTTGCCGGCCATCCCGTAGATGACCAGGACGCGGTTGCTGGGGCATCTCTTGAAGCGATTGGCCAGCATCATCAGGAAGCTGAAGAAGATGATGGCGACGAAGATCAGCGTGGCGGCCTGCCACGAGAATCCCGTCCCTTTGGCCAGATCGCCAGCCGCAATTGGAAGAAGCGTGGTCATGGTACGGACCTTTCCTGTGACAGAAGTAAAACATTCCTGAACATGAGCAAGAGACATCGCGCATCGAGGCGATTACGCGGAGGCCGCAACGACCTCGACGGAATCGGGACCGACCACTTTTGTCACCACAACGGTGGCTCCAGTCGGGAGTTCGGCCTGATCAGTCCAGGCAATCAACTCTACAGTTCGATTCTGCAGATTGAGCTGAATCTTGCCAGCACCTTGATGTGACGCCGGAACTCGGAGGTAAACATTACCGGTCATGCCGACCGCGCGTTCGATACGAACGCTACCATCGGCCCGAAGCCGCATCAGTTGTCGCATCATCCAGTAGACAGCGTACATCGCAGTGAATCCGGCCAGTAAGGCGATCGCCAGTGATGGAATAGGATCGACCCCACTCGTCAGAGCGGACATCCCGGCCAGGCCGAAGAATGTGATCGCGGCGACGACCGTCCGGAATGTGATCACACCGAAGAACCAGTTCGATCCGTGCTGTCCGCCGTGATCGCTCGTTCCACCTTCATGACCGGCCGCGAATTCATGATCAACGCCAAACTCGTGATCGCCGCCCCCCAGTTCATGATCACCGCTAAGGCCGATCAAAGTCATGATCGTTTGGCAGGTCAGCAGGGTTCCGCCGAACAGGGCGCAGGCCGTAAAGATGTTTTCCACGACAGCTCTCCTTGGCACCGGGTTGCCAAGATTAACGCCCGATTGGCGCGGTTCCCACGGAACCTTCACCCCTCTTCGAGCGATCCTTATCGATTCTCATTGCCTTCACGAACGAACAAAATGAACTATCGGATCACGCTTCAAAAACGGATTTCACCCGGATTGCTCCGGATTTTGATCTTGGTCATTCAGAGCGCAACGGCCGCTCCATTAAAGAGTTGGTGGCATCAGCAGGGGATTTGCTGTCAAACAGAACCCGATAGACTTCGCCCATGATCGGGGTTTCGATACTGTCTCGCTCGCAAATTCCATAGACGCTTCGCGCCGTCGCCACACCCTCGGCGACCGCGTTCATCTGCGACAGGATCTGTTGCAATGATTCGCCTCGCCCCAGTCGTTCGCCGACATCGCGATTGCGACCGTGAGTACTGACGCAGGTTGTGATGAGATCGCCGATGCCTGCCAAGCCCGAAAACGTGGCGGCTTCGGCCCCGAACCGAACTCCGAAGCGGGTGATTTCGACAAGTCCGCGCGTCATCAACGAGGATTTGGCGTTGTCGCCATAGCCCAATCCGTCCGAGATTCCAGCCGCGATCGCAATCACATTTTTCAGTGCGCCGGCCAACTCAACACCGATCAGATCGACGTTGGTGTACACACGGAATCGCTGCGTGTTGAACATCCGCTGGACTTGCTTGGCCAGTTCCAGATCACCGCTGGCCGCCACAACGGTTGCCGGCAATCGGCGTCCAATTTCTTCGGCATGACTCGGCCCACTGAGCGCCACGACACCGCGGTTGCCAAGCACGTCCTCGATGATTTGGCTTGGCCGCAGAAAGGTCGAGTTCTCGATCCCCTTGATCACGCTGACGACGGGGCGCTGCTGGTTCAACAACCGCTTGGCGTCGACGAGGGCGGCTCGTAGGAACTGAGTCGGAATCGCCGCCACGAGGTATTCAGCGCCGTGCAGTGCTTTCTCAAGGTCCGAGGTGACTGTCACGGTGCGGGGGAGCATAATCCCCGGCAGCAGGCGGCGGTTTTCCCGGTCGCGCTGCATCTGGTCGGCATATTCGGCAGAACGCGCCCAAATGGCCACTTCCTGATCGGGATGCTCCGCCAGAAGGATGGCGCAAGCGGTTGCCATGGCTCCGCCGCCGAGAACTGCAATCTTGGTCGTCATGATTTATCCAACATCGGACGGCCGTCCGGGGAGCCTGGAAATGTGCAGATCCGCTGGAAAGCCGTCGTCGCTGCCCCGAAGCGCCGGGGCGGTCCTGGCGTGGAACTTGGCATTCTGGCGAAAAACCGTTTGCCGCCCACCAGAACTCGACGTAGGTTTAGGTTGGTCGAGTCCTCATCGGAGCATGGTAATGCAAACCGTCAATGAACAACAGAATTCGCGACCCTTTGTCGATCGTCGTGCTGCGGGAGCACAACGAGAAGGGGGTGCCGAGCGTCGCCAATTTACGGCATCTGTCACGAACGCCAATCCCAATGTGGCGGAACTTTCGGCAGCGGTCGACCAGTACAAGCTGCGTCATCACCGACGGTTCATCACGTTTGAAGAACTGTACAACGTGATGATGGAGCTTGGTTACCACAAGTAAGCCAAAGAATGACACGACGCAACGGTCGGCATCGCCGAATTCGTTGCGTCAAAGTCAAGTCGTTTATTCTTTGTCAGTGATCAGCAGGAACGAGTCGGATCTGGCGTCAGTCGCAGGCTGAGGTTACCAGCGTCCGCCGTGTCCGCCACCGCTTCCACCTTCGCCGGCACCGCTGGCACCTGCAACCAGGTCACAAGTGGTGTTGGTGTCGCAATCGTCGACTGAATCGACGAATGAACTGCCACCGTAGCTGCTCTTGTGCTTGCCATTGCAGATCGACACGAAGCCGGTCACGCAGTAGGACTGGTTCAGCGAACCGATCGCGTTCGAGACATCGTTCAATTCGGTGTTCACGGCCACGGCGATTTCCGTCAGTCCCACGACAACGGCCAGCGTGGCGATCGTCAGGACGAGGACCAGTTCAGCCGAGATGATAACGCCAGATTCGTCGGTCCAGAGATTCTTCAACATGTGCGGTGCTCCTGAATTCCAAGTGTGCTAAGTCGTGAACGGTGATTTCGGGGACTGTTCGGCAACCCTGCCCGTCAGATCTCAGTTCGTCGCCAAACGAAGTTGATCTCTGCTTTGATCCATCACTGATCGCACCATCCCGAAATCGGTCGCGATCATCGATTGTTGAGTGAGTGAAGCCGGGGTGAATCATTCACCCACAACTCATTGAACTGGCCAGTTGTCGTCTTCAGTTCACTCGAACCGTCGATGATTGACACTAACGCAGGGAGCGTGCCGGACCGCTGACTTGTCGGTCTGGAAGGGCGTGACACATTGCCCGCGACCGCATTTGAACCTCAATCAGAAAACGAGTTAGAGCTCACTGCGGTGGCTTCAAAGAATGGTGTCTCACCTGTTCCGAGGCATCGGGCGCGCATCCAATCCTTAGCGCATTGTTCTCACTGCCGTTTACGTTTGTTGACATTGCGATAAAGAATCGCCTCATCGACAAAAACGCCGAAACCACTTTGTTATTTGGCAGTTATGTCGAATTGAGATCCGACCATACAGATCCTGCCTGCCTCGCCATGTTCACAATGTTGAAGGCGCTGTTGCGGAAACGCAACGCGGATGATGCGCGGGGGAAACATACAATCGCGATCACCCTCACGATCCGCAACGCCGAGTGACGGCACTAGCGAACCTGAGCAGCCTTGATGACATCGGTGAGAAAGCGGTTCACTTCCGTCGGGCTGAAGATCGTCAGAGCGTGGACTCCGCCCTGCACGACGACATCTGGACTGGTCAGTGCGATCGGGAGAACCTCGTCTGCTGAGCCGTGGATCTGGTAGATCGGAACCGTGTTGATCCTGGGCTCTCGTTTCCATCTCAAGACCGCGCAGATGGCCCAACGTACGAACGATGCCTCAGGGCGAGAGAGCTTACGAAGTCGACGCAGTTGAGACTTCGGAAGGAAGCGATAGCCGTAGCGAACTCCGAATATGGCAATCTTGCGAATGAATTCTGGACCGAAGGTGGCGATTGGACGAAGTCAGCGCCAATACACCGGCAGTTCATCCGGTGAACGTATGCTACCGATCACCCGGATTATTCACGGGGAAGTGAGTCCTGAAGAAATTCGGTGATGGGAGAGAATCGACCTTGGATGCTGCGCAGCATCCCCTTTCCCCTAATTCCACTGTTTCGCTGTGAGGTCCCGAGAACGCGGACTGTGCCAGAGCG
>DASYEA010000061.1:0-4288 GCA_036499265.1 Schlesneria sp.
GAACGAATGCTGTTCGAATTGGCAGTTGGCGAGTGGAGCAACATCTATGAAGGTCCATCGGAGTTCCAACTCGTGCGCGTACAGAATCGGCGTCCTGCCAAACAGCTTTCTTTCGTCGAACTGGAAGACCAGATTCGACAAGAGTTGACCGACGAACGAGTCGAAAAACTGGTGAAGGGTCTCTACGACCGTGCGAAGATCGAAACAAGACTCGAAATGCCTGAGTTTAAGTGCTTCGATCGCAAGACCGTTCGATGAAATGCATTCAGCGGCTAATCTTACGCGGACGAAAGCTCTGATTCTGTCGGCTGCGTGATCACCGGAGCGAAGCTCTTAGCCGGGGTGTTCGACGGACTCACTGAGAGGTGTCTCGATATCGTCTTGGATGAGTTTGCGTCCTCTGCTGGCGATCGTGCCGAAGATGTAATATAGGCCGGGAACAACCAGCACTCCAAGGAGCGTACCGAACAGCATGCCACCGACTGCAGTGGTGCCAATCGTCCGGTTTCCGATGGCTCCCGGACCAGAGGCGCGGATGAGCGGAATCAAGCCGGCGATGAAGGCGAAAGAGGTCATTAGAATCGGCCGGAATCGTAATTTCGCTCCTTCGATGGCTGCGTCCTTGATGCTGACCCCTTGCTGGTGCCGTTGCACGGCGAACTCGACAATCAGAATCGCGTTCTTGCCCAACAGGCCGACCAGCATCACCAGACCAATCTGGCAGTAAACGTCGTTGGCCAGTCCCATTAACTGCAGCATCAGGAAAGAGCCGAAGATTCCGACCGGCAGCGACAGAATCACAGCTAGCGGCAGCACGAAGCTCTCGTATTGCCCTGCCAGGACGAGATAAACAAAGAACACGACGATCAGAAAAATATAGAGCGCCAGGTTCCCCTTGGACTCCTCATCATAAGACAGGCCTTCCCAGCCCAGTTCGAATCCGTTCGGCAGCGTCTGGGCAGCGACATCTTTGATGGCTTGGATTGCCTCACCGCTGCTATAGCCTGGGGCAGGTGCACCTTGAATGGCAGCAGACGGATACAAGTTATAGCGGCTAATCTCGTTCATGCCCTGCAGTTGTTTAAGCTCCATGAATGCGGAGTACGAGACCATTTCTCCTTCATCATTCTTGACGAACAGATTAGCAAAATCCGCGGGATAACGTCGGAACTCGGGTTTCGCCTGGACGAAGACCTTGTAGAACTGGCCGAAGCGGATGAAGCCTTGCTCCCAGGTGCTGCCGATGACGATCGAGAGATTGTCCATCGCCTTGCTGATCGACACCCCCTTCTGCATCGCCACTTCGTTGTCGATGACCAGTTCGTACTGGGGATAATTACTGGCGAAAAACGTGAACAACCCCTTCACTTCTTTGCGTTTCTCGAGGGCCTTCATGAACTTGTCGGTGACTTCTCCAAGCTCTTGATAGTCCGACGCGTTCGACTCATCGAGAACTCGAACAGAGAAGCCTCCGGCGGCTCCAAATCCAGGAACTGCGGGTGGTTCATAGAATTCGAGTTTGACGTTCGCGATCTGCTGGCTGTCGTGTTCAAGCTGCTGAATGATCTGCTTTGAAGTCAGCTTGCGTTGCGACCACGGTTTTAGATTAATGAGGCACGTTCCGGCGTTTGAACCGCGTCCTTCCGTCAGAACTTCGTAGCCAGCCAAGGACGAGACCGAATGAACTCCGTCGAGCTTCTTGGCAATTAGTCGCAGTTCGTTGGACTTGGAATTGGTGTACTCAATCGTCGATCCAGGCGGCGTCTGGATGATTCCATAGATCATTCCCTGATCTTCGATCGGGATGAAGCCGCCCGGAAGCTGAGTGTTCACCAGGTAGATGCCGACCCCGAAAGCGGCGACGACCAACCATGTCAACGCGCGCCGCGTGACGATGGGCCGCAGCACTGTGATATATACGCCGGTGACCTTTTCGACGCCAAGATCAAAATAGTCCAGCAGGACCCTCAGTGGGCCACGTTTCACGATTTTAGTATGAGGTTTCAGAATCATGGCACACAGCACTGGTGTCAGCGTCAGTGCCACGATCCCGGACAAGACGATGGACGTTGCCATGGTGATGCCGAACTGTCGATAGAATGTTCCGACAGGTCCAGTCATGAAGGTGACCGGCACGAAGACCGCAGTCATCACCAGCGTAATGGCAATGATGGCACCGCTGATCTCGTTGACGACTTCTTTCGTTGCCGCGTACGGCGACAGATGCTTCTCGCGCATCTTGGCATGCACGGCCTCGACCACGACGATGGCATCGTCCACCACAACACCGATCGCCAGAACCAGCGCAAACAGCGTGATCAGATTGATCGACAAGCCGAACAACTGCAAGAAGAAGAAAGCCCCGATCAGTGAGACCGGCACCGCCAGGGTAGGGATGAGAGTCGAACGCCAGTCACCGAGAAATAGAAACACCACCAGCGAAACCAACACGAAAGCTTCGAGCAACGTGTGCAGCACTTGTTCGATCGAGGCGTCCAGGAACCTGGAGACGTCGTAACTGACTGCGTAGGTCATGCCGGGAGGAAACGACTTCTTGAGCTTATCCAGTTTTTTCTTGACCTGTTCGATGACAACAGTGGCGTTAGTATTGGGAAGTTGCTTGAGGACGATCGCTGCGGAGGGGTGGCCATCAATGTCGGAATAGATGTCATAGTACGATGGCCCCAGTTCGACTTCAGCAACATCCTTCAATCGCAGAACTTCCCCTTTGGGATTTTCCCTCAGGATGATGTCCTCATACTGATCCGGATGGTTGTAACGTCCGACCCATGTCAACACGTATTCGATCGTTTGCGATGTCTTTCCCGTCGCCTGGCCAAATCTTCCTGGCGAACCAATCATGCTTTGTTCGCCGACACTCTTCATGATGTCTGCTGAGGAGATGTCGTAAGCGCGCATACGGTCCAGATCCAGCCAGACTCGAATCGCATATTGGCGGTTGCCAAGAATCTTGGCGCTGCCGACACCACGAACGCGTTTGATCTCGGGCAGCAGGTTCGCGAAGGCATAGTTGTAAATGAAGTTCTGATCGTGTCCTTCGTTCGTGCTGTAGATGTTGGCGTACATCAGCATGCTCTTCATGGCCTGCATGACGATGATCCCTTCGCGCTCGACCAGCGGAGGAAGCCTGTTCTTGACCGTCTGGATCCGATTCTGGACGTTCAAGACCGACACATTGGGATCAGTACCCGGTTCGAAAATGACGGTGATCGTTCCCTCACCAGCGCTCGTGGCATCGGAAACCATGTATCGCATGTTTGGTACGCCGTTGATCGATTGTTCCAGGATGACCAGGACAGAATCGACCAACACTTTGGCGCTGGCACCGGGGTAAGAAACGGTCACGACTACGCTGGGCGGCGCGACAGAGGGGAACTGAGAAATGGGCAGCGTTCTGATGGACAGGCCGCCGAGAAACAAAATGATGATCGAAATCACGATCGACAAAATCGGTCGATGGAGGAATTGCGAGAACATCGTTCAGGGCGACTCCCTTCAGTCCCAATGCCCCACGGGTGGGGGAGGGGAAGTTATTCTGCGTGAAATTTCAGGTTGGCAAGAACTTGCTGAGGGCTCTGTTCCTCATACTGAATCTTGTCGCCATCGCGAATCTGTCGAGTTCCTTCGAGCACGATCTTGTCGCCTACCTCAAGTCCCTTGTCGATGACGAACACATCTTCCAATTCATTCTGTACCTTGATCTCGCGTTGATGCGCCACGCTCTCTTTGTCGACGACATAGACGTACCGCTTATCGAGAATCTGAAATGTCGCGCGCTGTGGGATCACGATGGCGTCTTTCTTGACTCGACTAATCAAGATATTGCCCGTCTGACCGTGACGCAGCAGGCGATCGGGGTTGGGGAAATCCGCGCGGAAGGAAATGTTTCCCGTGTGGTTATTGAAGTCGGCTTCAATCGCGGTGATCTTGCCAGCCTGCGAAAACTTTTTGCGGTTTGCCAGCAGAAGTTCGACCTTCTGGTCCTTTTCGCGTTCGCTCCGTTCGTCCATGTAATCGAGGTAGTTCGCCTCGGGGACGTTAAAATAGACCCACATGACGCTGTTGTCGGATAAAGTGGTCAGGGTGTCGCCCTCCTCGACCAATCCCCCTTGCTGGAGTTCGAAACGATCAATGATTCCGTCGAAGGGGGCCTTGAAGGTCGTGAAGTTAAACTCGGCCTTTGCCAACTGGGCTTGCGCCTTGGCTCGCGCCAACTTGGCTTCGACTAGTGAAACCTCGGCCTTGGAGACCACTTTTTCGTCGGATA
>DASYEA010000062.1:0-2369 GCA_036499265.1 Schlesneria sp.
GAATGGGTGTCACGGACATGATGACGACTTTCTAATAGAAAGTAGTCACTTTGCCGAGACGAAAAAGCTCGATTTTCAAGAGAATTCAGGCGGCGCGATCAGCAGTTTTTGCCGACCGTCGTCTCACACGTTGGAGATTGCAGGAATTTCTTCGGAAGTTCGCCGCTCCGACTCTTGCGGTGGCCGGCGAGGAAACTGCCCCACCAAACTCGGAAGGAACGAGAGCGAATTGTCGATGTACGAATGATGCCAGAGTTGCGTCGACACGACACCGACCAGGCACATTTCGATCGACATTCGCAGTAAAGAACCTCGCCGCAATTTTTGCACGTCGTGACGCCAGCGAATGACGTTCTTGGCATCGAAATAGCCCGAACGTTTGAGCGATTCTTCACTGAGCAACTCTTCGACATAAGTCGGTGTTGCACCCGCCTTCCCACTTGGAGGACATAGCGAATCCCAGGGCGTCAGGAACATTGCCTTGCGACGCCGTGACATCGTCTTGGGCATCCACTTATCGGCGACGGCCCGAAGCAGGAATTTGTCCTGAAATCCGCGGAGTTTCCAGCGCGGTTGCAACTTTGCACAGAAGTCGAATAGATCCTCATCCAGGAAGGGATGACGCATTTCGACCGAGGCATTCATGCTGGCGCGGTCCCCTTTTGAACTGAGTAGCATGCCAGACAGCAATGTTCGTGATGTCACGTACAAGCCTTGATTGAGGGGAGCCCACTTCTTCATCCGATCCTGGTTCAGACCCATCTCGGCGAACGAAGAGCGCCTCAGCGCATGCTGACGCATCTGCTCGCTGTAAAAATCGAAGCGCGGTGTGAAGACTCGACCAAATGCATCGAAAGCAGCGTTGTACCGCCCCCCCATCGCTTGCACGTGCCCTTCAATATCACTCCACGGGTAATTTGGTGTGGTGAATCGCGTGTACAATTTGCGGAGCACGGTCGAGAGACCGGGGATGATGTTCAGACGATCACTTACCGAGCCGGACTTGAACCAGACGTACCCCGCCAGCAGTTCATCGGCTCCCTGGCCAGTCAGCGCGACTTTAAAGCCATGTTCACGGATCAACTGGGACAACCGAAGCACGGCCGCCGAAGCGGCGTCGATCACTGGTGCTTCTGCCGCACGAATGAGTGCGGGATATTGCTCGAGGATATCCTTGTTGGAACAGCGGAGAACAAGGGATTCCGAGCCCATGTGGCGCGATGATTGGGCAACGTCGCCGGTTTCGTCCAAACGCGGATCATCGACAGCGACCGTAAACGTCTTGATGGGCCGGCCCAGGACATGATTGGCCATCGCCACTACTAAGGTCGAATCCACGCCTCCGCTCAGGCAACCGACGACCGGGACATCGGCTCGCAATCGGCGATCAACCGATTGAATCATCAAGCGTTCGAATTCGTCGACGACCTCCGCGTCGCCCAAGCTTGAATCTTCCTGACCCCAGTCGGGATAGTCGATTTCCCAATAGGTTCGGTCTTCGATCTGTGCCGTATTATTGAGGGGGTTGCGCTGAATCGAGAGGAAATGACCGGGCAACAGCGTCTGGATGCCTTCGAAGCAGGTGGCTGGGCCTGGCACGGACATGCAGGTGAAGATCTGCTCGATGCCGCGCCAATCGGCAACGGCCTGGACCAGACCTGATGCCAGTAAGGCTTTGATTTCAGACGCGAACAGCAGCCATCCTTCGCGCACGGCCCAATAGACGGGGCAAATTCCGAATCGGTCACGACCGATGACCAGTCGCTGTGTCTTGTCATCCCAAATCGCGATGGCGAATTGGCCTCGCAGCTGATTCCAAAGCTCGTCGCCGTGGTCTTCCCACAAGTGGACGGTGTTTTCGAGATCCGAATGCGTGGTAAATCGATGTCCGCGACTTTGCAGCTCGGCGCGCTGACGTTCATAGTCAAACAGCTCGCCATTGCCAACGGTCACTACCGACTGGTCTTCATTGACAAGCGGCTGGTGACCATCGTTGAGGCCAATGATGCTTAGCCGCCGGTGACCCAATCCCACTCCTGGTCGGACCAGCAGGCCGCTATCATCGGGGCCGCGATGGATGAGTGCATTGGACATCGAACGAAGAGTATCGTGCGAGACAGGTCGAAGACCTGCCAGATCGATCATCCCAACGATACCGCACACGTTCGCCCTTCCTGAGGGATGTTCAGTCAGCCGCTGACCTACTGCGCGGCTGCGATGATATTTGCCAGAAAAGTATGGCGAGGGAACCACTCATGGAATGCCAACCAACAAGTCGATCGACTCGTCAGACGTGCCCTCTTTTGAGCCGACTTACAATACCGTAATGGCCAATAGTTTAACGCGTGTCGCCTTGTGGGCAACTGTCG
>DASYEA010000063.1:0-1513 GCA_036499265.1 Schlesneria sp.
CTCGATCCAATCCCGCAATTCAAGGCCACGGCGAAGCTGGGCGCGTTTCTGGAAGAGCGGCTCGCACGGAAGTTCTGAAGCGGTGCGGCAACGGTGGCAGCAGGTTGGCCGAGCCTGCCGCCACCGCGCCAAGTATGGATCGGCATCTAGCCGTGAAGTCGCTTGATCAAAGGAGAAACCGCCATGGCTTGTCCAGATTGCGGCTCGCCCGCCGGGGACTTCCGGTTTGCTACGTCCGTCGAGACTCATGGCTTGGATTGCGGGCCGTACGAAACATTCAACGAAGAATTCATTGTTTGTCGGGAGTGCGGCGGGGATATGACGTTTGCGAGTGGGATGACACGCAAGAGTTGCGTGAGATCCGCATTCCATCAGATCGCATCGAGACTGCGGCGGTCCGACTGAACCAACTCCCGGCTGGATGACCACCCCATCGGCGCCTCATTGCCATGCGCAACGCGCCTGCGACTGCCGCCGACCCAGTCCTACTGCAAACACGACGGAGATCCAGCCGTGAGCTACTTTAATCTTGAATTCAATCCGCAAATGGCAACTTCGCTTGTCCATTGCTTGAACCGGCGGTATAAGGGCGCCCAGAAATTCCCGGTAACGGCCCCTGACGCACAAGGCACTCTGATCGTGTGGGCGCGCAATACGCAAGAGTGCCGGGAACACCTAATGAATGCGTTGTTCGATCTCATCTTTGCACGGAACCGTGTCGGCGCCGCCGTAGCCAATCCCCCATGCATCTTCTGTGGAGGGAAAACACAGAGTCGAGGACGCAACAGTTCCGGTACAAGAGCCTGGCGTTGCATGAATCCGGATTGCCAGCGAAGCTTCGTCATCGATCGGACCTTCCGGGGAGGAATCAACCACCCGACGCAATCGAAGAAGCCTGCGTTTTATCAGCTGGTGTTCGTCGATGGCAAGACGATTAGGGAGGCGTGCGACGCTCTCGGCATCTCGATGAGCGCCGGCGACAGATGGTATCAGAAGATGTTTGCTGTTCGGAAGCGAATCGACCACAAGTGTCCCTGCGGCAAGGAACTGCGCCACCGGGGGGCCTGTCGGTTTCGGCAAGGATACCTGACGGGAAAGGGCAATGCTCATGGCGAGAATCGGAGCGCCGTTGGCTCTCGTCGACGGTAGTCTTTGTCATCTGTACATTTGAATTTAGCGGGGGTATATTTGGCTGCTTCCCTCTGCGAATTGACTGCGGCCTTCGTTCTGGCTATTCAGCCTGACCAGGTCTCGCTGCCGGGAACGAGCATTCCGAATGCATAGGGCGTGAGAGCAACGTCAAAGATCTAGCACGATCCACGCTGGCGCATGGTCGCTGGCGTTTTCCTCGCCACGCACCCCTCGGTCCACACCGCCTTCCACGAGTCGGTCGCACATTGTCGGCGAAAGCAGGAAGTGATCGAGGCGCATACCCTTGTTTGCAGTCCACCGGTCGCGCTCGTAATCCCAGAACGTCCAGAGCGGCCCGTTGGGGTGGAGCCTTCGCAGAGCA
>DASYEA010000064.1:0-2341 GCA_036499265.1 Schlesneria sp.
GAGGTTGCTCGCGCGATGCAGCGATGTTTTGTATTCACCACAAGTCACGGCGTAAGGCGTGCCCGCCCAAGTCAAGAATGGCTGAATCGCAACCCGCATGCGTGGCTCCGCCGGAATGTGCTCGTCTCAAACAACATTCGATTTCGCTTCACCTTCTCCGTCGGCACTCACAAACGGATCAATGCCACGCATCACAAGCAGGAAGGACAGGCTCATCGACAGCAGCATCGCGACGAACAGGCCGCAGCAGACTCCAATCACTCCGCCAGCAATTGCACCAGCCCAACCATGATATTGCCAGCCTTGAGTCACCCCCGCGAACAGACCACCAGCCGTTCCCATCACTCCCCAAGTCGAAATCAGGGGCACACGAACGACCGCCCCGGCGATGCTTCCCGCGAAGAAGCCCACGATCAGATAGACCAGGAATCCAGGCCACTCGAGGTGATAAAACGACCAAACCACAAGGCCGCTGGTCGCGATCAGAACCGGCAACACAACCGTCTAAACAACTCCAGAATGCTGCTGCTTCGTGGTGGTTGGTCAGGCATGGTCAGCTCCTCGTTACTTCGCCCTGCTATATCGATCCCTGTTGCTTCTTTAGCGCAGAACGCCATTCGACTTGAAACGCGTCCTGCCAGCGCTTGAGGATGCCGTAGTAGTCGTCAGTAGCCAGCCAGACATCTCGTAGCGTGGCGGGATCATGTAACCAGTCCACCGTTCGAAAGGCGATGAGTCGCACGCGATCGCCGACATCAAACTGAAGGACATAGCTGCCGTCATCAAAACATTCATCACCATCAGGTGCCCATGTGATTTGATGATCATAGATCAGGTTTTCAAAATCTTGCCGAGGTAGCCCCAGATAGTGATCTTCGTGAACTTCGCAGTAGAGGGCACCTCGATAGGCGTCCGCAATCGCTGCGGCGTCCAGCGCAGCGAATGGAGCCGTATGTTGGCCCCTTCGTGCGAGGCGACTTCCGACTTCGTCAAAAGAGTTCCCGAGCATCGAGGCGTCGTCCTGATAGACGCCGTAGCGGAAACCACCGACGTGGATCACAAACAGACCAAGCGCCTGAATTCCTGAACCATCGTACGCAGTTGCGATGCGAGATTCGATTGCGAAAGTGGCAGGGTCACCGATCATCATTTGTGATTCTCCTGCTCTCTTCGCGTCCCCACGGCTTCGCGCGAGAATGCGCATCGCTCTTGCTGGGTCACTCCCCCTCAGACAACTTCAGATACCGCAACGCTTCATCAACCAGCTTGCGAGATTGCTGATCGTTTTGAGCCACCGCTTCGAAGAAGTTGGCCAGCATGTCGAACAGGCTGCGGACCTGAGCCGTGGTCATCTTCGACGGATCCATCGTCCGTAAGTTGCCTGCCAGTTCCTGAAACGAATCTTGATAGCTCTTGGAGACCTTGAGCGCCTCCAGAATCATCTCCAGGTTCATCGGGTCGTCATCACCAGCCTGTTCGTCCACCGCAGTCGCCTCACCGTAAATAGATGTTGTTTTGATCAGACACAGGATATCGAGCAGCATGAAGGCTGTCTGCTCTTCCGTAGGATGGGCTTCCAACCCCGTCATTTCTTCAATGAACCACCTTATCGCCACGTTTCGCACGTTCCCTGCTGATCCGGTCGTGCCTACCATTGTCGACATGCCTGCCAAAAAGCGATCACCACAGCTGAAGGCGACTCAATTCGCGTCATTTGACTACACGCTGGACTACAAGACGATCGACTTCCGCGAGCGGCCCGAGTTGTATCGAGTCGGCAAGGGTGAGCAAGGGGTTTTGATGGTCGAACCCTACAAGAGCGAGATCCTGCCCCACTGGAAATTCAAAACGGCCGTGGATGCGACCCAATCGTCGACAAAGATCTACAAGCTGTTTCTGGCTTATCTGAAAGCCGACGATTTCGTAGGTGCCGATATGGCTCGCAAGTTCCTGCAAATGGGCTGGACGCGAGCCCGCCGGTACGCCAATCACAAGAGCGGCCGGAAATACGATGCTCAGACGGGCGACCAGTTGTCGCGTACGGACGACCCCGAAAAAGCCGCCGCCGCCAGCATCTTTTACGAGAAGTACGTGAAGGCCCGCGAACAGACGAAGTACGTGAAACTCAAGCAGCGACATCAAGAACAGCACGAGTTTGAATGAGTGATTGGGCCGCCAGTGGCATCCCAAACGAAACACAAACTCGCTCGACCCACTACGCCTTCTTCCGCGGCCTGCCCGCAGCCTTCTTGGTCGACTTGGCGACCGGCGAGGTCTTGGCCTTCTTCTTGGCGGTGTCTCGAGCGGTTCGTTCCATGGTGGCGGAGTAGACCGATTTGCG
>DASYEA010000065.1:0-11222 GCA_036499265.1 Schlesneria sp.
CGCCTGTTCGGGGCTCATGTAGGCAGGAGTTCCGGCAAAGCGCCGACCATCAATCGCATCTCGCTCGTTCAGCGCCAGGCCAAAGTCGACCAGGAATGGCTCACCGGAGGTGGAGAGCAGAATATTCACTGGCTTGATGTCCCGATGCACCAGACCGAGAGCGTGGGTGTAGTGCAGGGTCTCCGCGATGGTCGCAGTGATCGTCACAACTTCGTTGAACGAGAGCCGCGACTGGTTCATGCGAGCGAACAGATTTGTTCCCGCGATATATTTGGAGACGATAAAACAGGGATAGTGTTCGGAACTTCCCACGTCGTAGACGGGGACGACATGGGGATGATCCAAGCTGGCGACGGAACGCGCTTCGCGTCGATAGGTTTCGACGTATTCGGAGTGTTTCAGTAGTTCCGGGTGAGGAATCTTGATCGCAACGTATCGATGAAGTTCGTCGTCGTAGGCCAGATAGACTTGGCCGAACCCGCCGGCACCCAATAGTCGTTCGACTCGATAGCGACCGATCTTCTTTGGTTGATCTTGAAGAAACGCCACTTTCGCAGGTGACAGATTCCAGTGAGGCTCGGCGACCGATGTTGGGGTCGCGATCATCTGTTCGATCTTCAGTCGTTCCGCAATCCGCTGGCGTAGTGCGTCCTGAAGAGCGGGGTCATCGGGACACAATTCTTCCGGGCTGACAGGTTCGCCCCGATCTCGCATTTCATCCCACTGGACAATCAGATCGAATAGCCGATCACGATCAACCTGAGACATTACTGCACCTGATCCAGCAGCGACGAATTCCCAACCAACCGGTCCGTTGCCTGGATCCATAACTGGCTGACCTTCGTCCGCGAGATATTCAGGACCTGAGCGATCTGCGACTTAGGAATCTCCAGGTAGTAATGCATCTCAAAGACCTTGCGCTCGTCCTCTTCCAAGTTTCCGACTCGTTGATGGAATTCATTCCACATCATCAACTGGGCCGGATCAAATGTCATCTGCGAGGGGTCAATCGCATTGGACGTATCAAAGGAGTTCATCGAACGTTCTTGGTTGAGATGCTTTCCCCGTTCAACCATATCGAGCAACACGTGGCGAATCTTATGTGCGGCCAGCCGAAAAAAGTCTTGAACCGTCTGAGGCTCAGTCTTTTCCAGTGCCGGCAGCAATCGCATCCAGGTTTCGTTGACGACGCTGTCGACATCGTGAATGAGATGCAGGGCCGGAAACGATTGCCCGAGGATTTTTGCCGTCAACCGGCGTAGCCGCTCCATCGCTCTCTCGAGCAATTCACGGCGAACGTCCGTTCCTTCGAGCGGAAACCGATCAATCAATTGCTGCAATTCAACGCTGGAATCGGCGGACATGCAAAACACCTGTTTAGACGGAAATCATTCTCTCGCCGAACGGTCGTTGTGACACGGTATATGACTATTTCGACAGCATCGCCTGGCAGTTTGTTTTGGAATTTTTTCAAAACAGGGCGGAATTGTTGAGCAAATCAACATGAGCGGGATGCTTAGCAATACAGATTCAGTTTCGCGAATCAAATTCAACGTGAGTCTGATTCGTCCTCGGATGACTGACTTGCGACTCTATGTGGGGTTCGCAGCAGACATCTACTTTTGAAAGGGTACACCATGAAAAGTTCCATTCTGTTCGGGTTGATGGCGATGTCGGCTTTGATGGCCTTCGGTCAAGATGCACAGGCGAGCTGCTATCGGCGACATTGTGGTTGGAGCCGAAGCTGCTATTCGTCACGGTGTTACACTCCGACGTATCGCTATTCAAACTGTTACCGGCCGACCTGCTATACACCCACCTGCTACTCCTCGCCTTGCGTGACCACGAGTTATGCTCCCGTCAACCCCATCGTGACGACCTCTTGTTGCTCCACCAATGCGTGTGCAACGGGATGTTTGCCACAATGCACGCAAGTCTACTTCGCAAATCGCTAGTCTTCCAAATCGGCATCTCGCGTGAAGAAGTTCCGCGAGATGTAATCGGCGATCGTCGCCCGACTGGAGTTATCTCCCGTGGGGCGACGCATCGCTCGTTGAGTTTCGCCCACCCGTTTTGTGATTCCGTCTTAATATTAGCGGGCCGCAAACGGATTCTCTGTGGCGAGCGATCCACATGACAAAATTGTCATTACCAAGCCGCTTCGACGCCAAGGTAAATTAACGCCGAACGACTTCCACCAGCCTGATGCGGCTATGAGGGCAGATCATGCAAGCAAAACAATTGACAATCAAAGTGATCCTGGTTGGACTGATCATGTCAGGGCTGACGCAAGTCGTTTCGGCACAGCAAGAACTCTGGAGGTCCTATAAGGACGCCGGATTCGTGCAGTATGAAGCTGGGAATTATGTTGAAGCCGAACGTCTGACTCGACTGGCATTGACTGCCGCTCAATCCTTCAATCCCGAGGGGCACCGCGTCGCGTCGACACTGAACGACTTGGCCCGCATCTATGAGGCTCAAGGAAGATATGCCGAGGCGGAGCCGATCTACGGCCGTTCACTGGAGATCATGCAACGAGCCCGCGGAGCCTACGACTCCGAAACTGCAGCCGTCCTCAATAACCTCGCCGGCTTTTACAACTGGCTTGGAAAGGGCGAACAAGTCATTGAACTGTACAAACGTTCGCTGGCGGCGACGGAAGCGCAGAATGGTCCTTACGACTCCAATGTTGCCAATATTCTCAACAATCTGGCCATCGTCTACACCGACATGGACAGGTTCGACGATGCCGCGCCACTCTACAACCGGTCTCTGTCCATCATGCAGAACACCTACGGTACTCAACATCCAGAATACGCGACTCCCCTCGCCAACGTCGCATCGTTTAACACGATGCAAGGGAAGTTCGATCAGGCCGATCCACTGTTCAAGCAAGCACTATCAATCCGCGAAATCTGGCTGGGTAAAGAACATCCTGATGTCGCCGAAATCTACAACAACCTCGGCTTCTTGTACTACCAACTCGGCCGATATGACGAGGCCGAGATGCTACTGAAGCAAGCGACAGCGAACTGGGAAAAAGTTCTGGGACTCGATCATGCCTACACGGGATTCAGCCTCAAGACTCTGGGCCTGGTCTACCGGGACACTGGCAAATATGACCTGGCCGCTGAGAGCTATGCTCGAGCACTGGCAGTCTTCGAGAAGTCGTTAGGCCCCAATCATCCCAACGTCGCAAAATTGCTGCAGTACACCGCCGAGCTGAATTTCCTGCAGGGTCAATATGAAGAAGCAGAGCCATTGCTGTTGCGTGAATTGGCGATCGTCGAGAAAAACAGTGGACCCGATCGAGCCCAGGCGACGGTTCCTCTCAAAGCTTTGGCCGAGTTGAAGCGTGCGCAGGGGAAAAACGATGAAGCGAAGGCCTACTACAAAAGAATTTACGCCATTCGCGAACGACTTGTCGCCGTCAACCCGAATGATCGCAATGCGCTGAATGATCTGGCCTGGATGCAGGCAACCTGCCCAGACGATGAATTCCGCGACAAGACGAAAGCGTACGACAATGCCAACAAGGCGTATCAACTCGACCGCGGACAAGGGAGCGTCTACTACCACACGCTGGCCGCAGCCTACGCTGAGAACGGAGCCTACAATCAAGCTCAAGAATGGGCCGCGAAGGCCATCGCGCACACGAAGTCAGAGAGATCCAAGAAGATCATCAATGATGAAATCAAGGTCTATCAGCAGCGGACACCCTATCGAGACGATGGCAAGGTCCTGTTCATCCAACGGGCAATTTAATATCGCAAGGAAGTGCCACTGGCGACGGCTTTGCGTTGCCAGTGTCTTTTTGATGTGTCGCAGAGTAAACAAACCGTGGTGACGCTGAATATTGCATACGTTCACCACCCGATCAAAGCGATCGCAGCCACGTGAAGACACTGGTGGCCCAAAGCGGCTACCAGTGGCACCCAACCTGAAATCCAAAACGAGCAGAATTACGCACGGCCATTTAGTGCGATCCAATGCGGGAGAGCACCACATTCGCCTGATCACGGCGCGAGCAGGCATCCCACCCAGCCGATCGCCTCCACGCCAATCGCCCGCCCGGCGAGGGCCTATTTCAAGCCGCGCCGAATCAGGAGGGCGTCTACTGTCGGCTCTTTTCCGCGAAAGGCTTTGTAGGAAGCCATCGGATCACGGCTGGAACCACGGCTGAGGATTTCCTTGCGGAATGCATTGCCATTTTCTGGGATGCAGCCACCCTGTGCGATCATGTAGGCAAACGCATCTGCGGCCAGCGCTTCACTCCAGAGATACGCGTAGTAACTCGACGAGTATCCGCCGGACCAGATGTGAGCGAAGTAGGCGGTTCGATAGCGGGGAGGAACGGCAGGATGATCGGCACCCACTTTCTTGAGGGACTCCGCTTCAAACAACTCGGCGTCAGCAGGAATCTGATCGCTGGTCAGCGAATGCCATTCGAGGTCCAGCAGTGCCGCCGCCAGATACTCCAGTGTGTCGAATCCTTTGTTGAATTTCTTGGCTTTGATGGCTTTGTCGAGCAGATCCTTGGGGATAGGAGCTTTCGTCTGATAGTGCAGGGCATAGTTGGCGAGGATTTCCGGCTGAATCGCCCAGTCTTCCTCAAACGTGGAGGGGAATTCGACGAAGTCGCGAGGTGTCGCTGTTCCCGCGACGGTTGGATAGGTCACATCTGAAAACAATCCGTGCAGCGCGTGGCCCATTTCGTGGAACAGCGTTGTCACATTGTCAAAACTGATCAGTGCCGGTTCGCCGTCCGCAGGACGAGGAATGTTGAGGCAGTTCACAATCACCGGCTTATCGTTCAGCAACTTCGACTGATCCACGAAGGAACTCATCCACGCTCCGCCACGCTTGGTATCGCGTTTAAAATAGTCTGCGTAGAACAGACCAATCTGAGATCCGTCTCGATCAAAGACATCAAACACTCGCACGTCCGGATGGTAAACAGGCAAGTCTTTTCGTTCTTTGAACGAGATTCCGTAGAGCTTGTTCATCGTAAAGAACACGCCGTTCTTCAGGACCGAATCCAGTTCGAAGTAGGGACGGATGGCCGCCTCATCGATCTCGAACCGAGCCTTGCGAACTTTCTCGGCATAGTACTCCCAATCCCAAGGGGCTAATTCGTGCGTCTCGCCGCACTCCTTAATCATGGCGTCCAAGTCGTGGGATTCTTGTTTGACTCGTGCCAGCACTCCGGGGACGAGATCTGTCAGCATCTTTCGAGCGGCGGCGGGAGTCTTCGCCATTTGATTCTGCAGCTTATAGGCCGCATGACTTTCGTAGCCCAGGACTTTCGCTCGCTCTGCCCGCAACTGGGCAATTTCCAGCACGAGTCCCCGATTATCAATTCCCCCGTTGCGACCCAGGCCGCGATAGGCCGAGGCTTCCCAAACACGCTGACGCAGGGCCCGATGATTCAGCGATGTGAGAACCGGCACTCGCGTGGTGTTCGAGATTTGAAGCAGATACTTCCCGTCCAGACCACGTGCTTTGGCCTCTTGTGCCGCGGCGGCGATTTCGGCGGCAGACAGGCCATCCAGTTCCTTGGCCGTATCGACGACGACCGCCCGTTCCTTGGCAATCGCCAGCAGGTTCTCTTCAAACTTAGTTTCGAGTTTTGACAGTTGTTCGTTCAGTGATCGAATCCGCCCTTGATCCTGATTGCTGAGCCTGGCCCCAGCACGCAGGAAGCTTTCATAACGTTGCTTCAGCACTTCACCTTGTTCCTCGGTGAGCCCGAGAGACTCTTTGGTCTGCCAGAGTTTCTCGACTCGCTGAAACAACTGGCGGTTCAGCAGCATGTTGTCCGAATGGGCAGCCCGTAGAGGAGCGAGTTCGGTTTCGATGTTTTGGAGTGGCTTGGTTTTCTCGGCCGAAGTCAGATTGGAAAAGACATTGTCGACGCGGGTCAGGATCGCTCCAGAACGTTCCATGGCCTCAATGGTGTTTTTGAACGTGGGAGCTTCCGGTTGGCTGGCGATCGCATTCATTTCGGAAAGCTGCTGCTTCATTCCGAACGCAAACGTCGGTAGAAAATGTTCGACGCGGATCTTGTCAAACGCGGGAGCGTGGAACGGCAGAGGACTGGGAGCCTCAAATGGATTGTCGGCAGGCAAGGCCGTGGACTTTTCGAGCGCATCTGCCGCATCAACGACGTTGACGCTCGACCAGAGGCCGGCAAGACTGACGCCAAGGATCGCCACCACGGCGAGTTTCCTGAGTCGTTGCGAATCGTTCCAAGTCAGGATAAATCTCACGGCAACTTCTCTCTGATCACGAGGTAAACGAATTTCAGCAGAGGACGTACTGCAATCAAGTTGTATTCGGCAAATCGTTCCGGACAGAGGACGAAGTGCAGGCCATTGCGACCTCGCATTCTAACAGCGCGGCGTCACAATTTCTGGTCACAGATCAGATGAAGCGTCGAAGAGGGTGCAGTCGTTATTTGGTCGACAGCTAAACTGCTGAGCAGAGATCTCAGGGTGCCACGATTTTGGAGCATGGGCATCTACACAATTCAGATGATCCGTTTTGTGGTTCTCTGTCCTCAGGCCCAAGGGCCGGAGCTTGGCCCAGCCGGAGCGCCTCTGCCCCAGAGCAAGACGTCTATTGATACCTCTGGAGGCCTGAAGGGCCGGCCCACTAGTGCTGCTTCGTGAGATCGACATCGTCCTGGAATATCCGGTCTTTCAGGCTTTTGGAAGTCTCAGAATCGGCCTGAAGACAATGAACCCGCCGACGATCATTGAGATTGGTCGCGACTAATTAGTTCGGCATTCTTACACCACGATGGACACGACGACCACGAAGCTAGAATTCGATAGTCATTCCGATTGCGCCATCGAGATTCAGCCGATCCCGAGTAAGGCCGGTTTGAATCAACTTCAACAATACGAGGCCGAAAGTTGGAAATTAGCGATCTGTTCGCTGATATCTTCGTGCTTCACGTGTCCTCGTGGTAACTCTCTTCTGCTCTTCACCGCCGAGCGATTAAGATCACTTGCCCGCGATGAACAACGGAATTCGCGTCAACAGCGGACGTGATGACGGCGCGAGCATCCAATCTGGCGCACTTCAGACATATCGCACCGCTTGGCGGCGAATCGCCTTCGAACAAATCACGGTTGCAAAATCACTGTGACGTGTCGAGTCTAGCGATGCGGCCCGATGCGAATCCGAGAACGACCCAATCGCCCAAAGGGGATACCAGGATTCGACTCAGGTCCTCGGGCAACGTCAGGTTCCAAACCAATTCGCCGGCATCGCTGATCGCGAACAGTTGGCGTTCCAGAGTTGATGCGATCAACTGTTTTCTCGCATAGCCGCAGGCCACGAGTGCCACGGTACCCTCCGTGATGAATGAGCCCCGAGAGCCACCATCGTCGCCATCGTACGATTGAACGCCGTGAGCGAACCCGGCCAGAAAAAGATTTCGTCCATCTCCGGTGACGGCCATGTCACCGACATTCGACCAGAGTTTCTCGGTCCAGATCATTTCGCCGCGCATCGAGTATCTGCCCACAAGACCATGCTCGGCGGCCGCCACGAGATGGGTTGCTGTGGCAAGTAGATGCGTATAACGCAAGGGGCGAATAGTTTCGAATCGACTGGCTTTGCGACCCTCCGAGGTCAGCAGCGCCGTGACGCCGTCAGCCATTGATACCGCGACATGCGTTCCATGCGGATCCATCGAGATCGCGAGCACGTCGTCGGGGACTTCGCGAGTCCAATCAAATTGCAGCTTGCGATCGAACCAGACCACCGTTCGATTGTCGATGACGGCGGTCCCACCCAGGCCAGTGTCGGCCCAGGCGACCCGCTGAATCTCGTGGCGAGTCCTTATCAGCGAGACAACCCGGCCGCGGCGATCGAGCAAGTACAATCCACCTGAGGCATCGGCGGCAAGAATCTCGCCCGTCTCGCGGGCCAATCTGACATCAGCGAGTGGAGCATCGGCCGTAAATGACCAACGGAGCGCCGGTGCGGCGCCCCGTCCTGAGTAGAGCCATGCTTCAGATTCGCCCCTCATCGCTTGGCCATTTGCTTACGGAGGACATCGAGTCCCGCTTCGACATCGCGATCATCATCCAGCGGATCAGCTCGACGACCACGATAACCAGTGCGAGTCGATTCGCCAGCGGCAATCTCAATATCCGGTCGGATTCCAATTTTGCCGTAGGTCTGTCCACTTGGTGAGTAGAACTTGGCAGTCGTCAATCGAAATCCCGATTCGGCGTGACCAGGCAGGATGCTTTGAACCGACCACTTGCCATAGGTCTTTCGTCCCACGATCGTTCCACGGTGATGATCATGCACCGCTCCCGCAACGATTTCGCTGGCACTGGCACTGTCGCCATCGGTCAGCAGCACAAGTGGCACTTTCCAGGTTCCAGCAGCTTGAGCTGAGTACGTCGAGTTCTGATCGGGTGTGCGACCTTGCGTCGAAACCAGCACGCCATCAGCGATGAACCGATCGAGCACTTCAACAGCAGCCGTCAGCAAGCCACCAGGATTTCCACGAACGTCCCAGATCAGAGCTCGCATCCCGTCTTTATTCAGTTTCAGCAGAGCAGCGTCCAATTCCTCGGTCGTATTCTTCTGGAACCCGGTCATCTTGATGTAACCGATCCCATTGGCTCGGTCGATGATCTTCGCGATCGGGATACTCTTCACTTTCACAGCTCGGCGAATCAGCGTGGCTCGACGTTCTTCCGAGGTGCCTGGATTCATCAGCGTCAGTTGCAGACGGGTTCCCGCCTGGCCTTGCAGCAGTGAGGCCGCCTCTTCGGTCGACATCTTGCGACTATCGACGTTGTTGATCATGACGATGATGTCACCAGCGAGTGCTCCCCCTTCTTCAGCAGGGCTGTCGGGAAGGACATTAACCAGTAGAAGACCCTTGCCGTTTTCGGCCTTCATCTCGATACCGATCCCGACGAATTCACCGTCGATGTTGTTGTAGAGATCACCAAGTTTTCCGGGGGTCAGGTAGCTGCTGTAGTCATCAAGTGAATTGCAGCCGCCGAACACAAACTCCAGCACGACGGCTGTCGCTGGCAATCCCAATTCGTACTGTGCCGTATCGCACAGTTCGATGACAGTTCGACGAGCTTGATCCTGACCGTTGACCTGCTTGTTCCAATAAGAGTTCCGCAGCATGCGTCGGAACGTGGTGATGCGATCTGGCGAAGCGCTTGGTAGGTTCTTCTTCAAGAACTTCTCGTTTGCCAAGGCGAAATAAAGACTCTCGGTGCCGTGAGCAATAATCGCGGTCGACGTCACGGGATCGACATAGTAACGTCGGACCTTTTCGAGTACATCATCCAGATAGACCATGGATTCTGGACGCGACAACGGCAGCATCTCGAGGAACGATCGATCCGAATAGCGACGTTCAATCGAGAAGTGAATCTTCGACTGACGCAGCCCTTGCTTCAGCGAATCGTTGTCGGGCCATTTTTTCACCGACTTTTCGTAGAGATCGATGGATTCAGCCCAGCGACGTTCCGTTCTCAGCCGATTACCTTCATTGACGGCATCCGCTTCCGTTTCGGGTCCGCTGTCTTTCGCCGAGGTATTCTCTCGTGCGAGCAGCGTCGGTGAGCCACACAGTCCAACGGCGGTTGTCGATATCCAAACAACGAGCGCCCACTCAACGAGTGTTGAAAAAGACATTATAAGTTCCCCCGGATTTGCGAATCCGACAAGATGTACGCCGATCCCATTCATTCCCCCTCGAAATGAATGCTGGCGGACATTGCGGCCCTCAAATCCCTGTGGCACATTGCCGTCAGACGTTGCCTGACGACAACAGCCGCGTTGTCAAAGTTGAATATAGGCCGGGTTCCTGCAGTGGTCAAACTGCAACATTTTTGTTGCACTACATCCACATGGCATAACTGGACAATCTTCGCGCGCTAGTTCCGATTGCCCGTTCTGCGGTGATTTCACCGAATCGACCTGCGGGGACTGCTCGCAATAATCGATCCCGATCAACACGATCCCGTAACAGCCCACCAGATATGCTGTTACGCCGAGCACCCTGTGTCGGCGAATCCGTCCTAAGGTGCAATAAGTACAAACTCAGCCGGTTGAGCGAGAAATAGTACTTAGGCAGCCTGTAAGCCGTTCAAAGTTCGCCCCAGACTGCACTCCCCTGACGGGGTTGTAATGGATGCGATGATTCCGCTGTCCTGCATCACAAAGAAGACAGCGGAAGCGTGAGCGTTGTGCTCCCGGAGCTAACCAGCGATCTCGGAATTGGCTGTTGGCAGCGCCAGTTCAACTCGAGCCAACTTGTCCGGGTTGCGGACGACATAGCACCGGCGAACTCGGCCATCGACGAAATCCATCGACCAAACGGTGGACAATTGTCCTTTGAGTAACGCGGCAAACCCGAGTTGGCCGTTCACGTAAATTCGTACGATCTCCGTCCCCGACAGCCCCTTCTTGAAGATACCAACCAAAAAGCGAGAAACATGGTCGACGCCCTCCACCGGCCGCATCGCTGACAGCACTTTTCCACCGCCGTCCGAATAGATCACGACATCGTCCGACAGTAGTCCGACCAACCCTTGCAGATCGCCCGTCGCACAGGCGTGCAGAAACTCGTTCGAGATTCGTTCAATCTCATCGGAAGACGTCTCGAAACGAGGTCGCTCCGATTGAATGTGATTCTCCGCCCGGCTGACCAATTGACGACAGTTCGCTTCAGACTTGTCCAGGATCGAACTGATCTCGACATAGTCATAGTCGAACACCTTCCGCAGCAAGTAGGCAGCTCTCTCGGTCGGTGACAGTGTCTCCATGACGTGCATCAGCGCCAGCGAAACGGTCTCTCCCTTCTCGATGCGGTCTTCGAATGATCCCGATTCGACAATGGGCTCGGGTAGCCACGGCCCGACATACGTCTCTTTCCGAACGTCGATCTCACGCCGGCGATCGATACACAGTCGCGTGACGATCGTATTCAAGAACGCACGAGTCGAACGTACTTGGTCGTGATCAGTGTTCGACCATCGCAAGTACGCATCCTGCAGCACATCGTCGGCGTCAGCGCGAGTTCCCAACATCCGATAAGCCAGACGAGTCAAATCGGGTCGCAGCTCTTCAAATTCGAATGTGGCGTCGAGCTTCATAGTCTTCTCGCAATTGTTGGCAGCCGTGCAGAGCATCTTGTATTCGGAACTACCATCCATCCCAGGTGAAAC
>DASYEA010000066.1:0-3881 GCA_036499265.1 Schlesneria sp.
GCGGCGATCTTGCTCTGTGACGGTGTTTTTGGCACCAAGGCACGATCGATCTACCGCGCTCCGGGAAGTCTGCGTCTTTTCGCTGACGCTCAAAGACGCAGACTTCCCGGGCTCCACAACACACCGTTTACTTCGTTTTGACAACATACAAGGCACAGAGGACACAGAGAGAAGCTACAAGAAGTGAGAATGTGAACCGCTGGAGGCCAAGAACCACTGGACGGGTTGGTCGATGTATTTCGACATTCTCCGTGTCCTCTGTGACTCTGTGTTTCAAACTTTTTTACGTCCTCCTTGCTGATCGCCCTGCAGAGATACTGATTGACTTCGCCAAGTCCCTCTTTTAGTTTGCAGATCGACGGAATTATTGCTGCTTAATAATTTGCCAGAGGAAAATATCGTGGCCAAGAATCGAGTGCTTTGTGCATTGGGTCTGTTGTTGCTGGTCGGATGTTTTCCCATTGAGCTGGATGTGAACAAGGAGGGGCATCTGCTGGTGACTCGGCAGGAAGGGTTCTTTGTCGTGGACCCGAGCAGCAAGAAAGTAAAGCTGATTCAAAAGGCGACCGAAGGAGCCGAGCCGTCATACGCGCGGTTTTCGCCCGATGGCAAGCAGGTTCTGACGGTGTCGAAGTCGGGATTTCAGACCTTTGATTTTTCGCTGGTGACGGTCGCCAACGGAAAGGCGAAACAGATCTTCCAGGTCGATAGCGCTGCCAATGCTCGTTTTTCACCCGATGGGAAATATATCGCTGTCGTCGCCGGGTCCGCAGATGATGATCCCGAATTCAAATCGAAGGTGCCGGAACTACACCTGGTGACAACCGCCACGGGCAATGCCAAGAAAGTCGTCAGCAAGATCGGCACGAACATTCAATGGTTGGCCGACTCCAAAACGATCGTGCTGTTAGAAGCCAAATCGAAAGAAGGAGATGTCGGGTTCGCAGGGACCGTTTCGACTTTGGATGTGGCGACCGGAAAGCTCAGTGCGAAAGCGGCGGTGATCGTCAATCAGCAGTTTGCCTTTGATGTTTCGCCTGACGGTAAGAAAGCCGTGTTCACGGCGTTTGCGGCCGGCAAAGTGGGCGGCAAGCTGGAGAAGGGCGAGAATGGTAGCGAGGACCTTTATGAACTGACCCTGGCGACGGGTGCTGCGAAAAACTTGAAGATCCAGCCGAAGTACGCCTACTATTCGCCAAATGGCAAGTCAATGCTGCTGGCGATGCCATCGGAAGGATTCAGCTTCGATTCGGTGCAACTGCAGATTGCCGATGCGAATGACGTGACGAAGTCGACCGAGTTATGCACCGCCTCGTACCCACTGGCGCTGGGCGGTGAAGGGGCCGTGCGAGCAGGTTGGATCTCGGACAAGTCAATCTATTACTTCGTCGAGCGAAAGGTCTACGGCACCACCGGCAAGAGTCTGCAGTTGCTGACAATCGGGACAGACGGCTCCAAGCCAACGCTGCTTCAACCGGCGATCGATTCGGCGGCGTTTGAATAGGAGCTGGATAGGCTTGTCATGGAATCGTCGTCGCAGTGTGACGGCACGGAAGTTCAACACGGAAGCAGCATTAAGCGCGCCGGCCAAGTGCCGCGGCTTGAACGCACCAACCCTCTTTCAGACCGCAAATCGACAATGGTCATGGCCTATTTGAAGCGATCGTCGAATCTGGGTTTCAACTGAATGAACGAGATTTAATGTAAGAATCGCCGCCGCCGCCGGTATCTCTCTGCATAGGGCGAGTCGTCACGGCAACCTGGCATTTGGAACGAATATCGGTCCCGGGTTGGTCTGTGGGTTTGTCCTTCGTCGGGAAGCGATGAGCATGGGACAGACAATTCGCAGCTACACAGAAGATGCAGATGCTGTTGATAAAGTGGATGAGGGCTTCGCGTTACCGTTCCGCTGGGATCCGACCAGCACCTCATTGGCCGACGCGTTGGAAGAGTCGCGCCAGTATTGGCAAGACCCCGAACATGGCGCGATGCCGCGAGAATTTGTGGATGCTTTGGATCGTTCGCTCGCCGAACTGGTTGCAGCCGGACTCAACGAAAACTCGCTTCAGGTCGGCGACAAGTTCCCGATGTTTTTCCTACCGAATCAAATCGGAGACATGGTCCGATCCGACTCGCTGCTCTCCAAGGGACCGCTCGTTGTCACATTCTATCGTGGCGGTTGGTGTCCCTATTGCAACTTCGCACTGCGAGCACTTCAACACGTGTTGCCTGAACTTGAAGAGTTAGGCGCGCATCTCGTTGCGATCACACCCGAGCACCCGAACGACTCCTTGTCGACCGTCGGCAAGAACGGCTTAGGATTCGACGTACTGACCGATGATGGGCTGCGCTTCGCAGATGAACTGGGGATCGTCTGGAAGGTTCCCGAGTACGCCCTGGAGTGGCACGAGCAACATTTCGGTATCTACTTCGAAGAGCACAACGGCAAAGGAAATCGCGACGAAATGCCGGTCCCGGCAACGTATGTCATCAATGACGATGGCATCGTGACGTGGCGATTCGTAGAAGCGGAATACTGGAAACGAGCAGAACCGAAAGATGTTCTGGAGGCTGTTCGTCTCGTCGCCAACGAGTCACTCGAGACGGCGTTGACGGCTTAGATTCCTGGTGAACCGCGCCGCGTTAGCATGCGGAAAGTTGGCACAGACTCATCCCGATCGGATCCAACGAGCAAATCAAATCGCGAGTCTGTGAAGCGATCCACATGCTAACGCGGCGCGGTTCACCAGGCCGCATTGACTACGCTTTGAAATGGCCGCTCTTGCCGCCGGTCTTTTCCAACAAGCGAGTCGGCCCCAGAGTCATCCCACGATCCACTGCTTTGCACATGTCATAGATCGTGAGTGCGGCTACCGAGACAGCGGTGAGGGCTTCCATTTCGACTCCTGTCCGCCCATGCATACGGACAGTCGCTTCAATGCGGATCGTCGTCGCATCGATTGATTGAAGATCCAGATCGACCCCGTCGATCCCCAGCGGATGACACAGGGGGATGAGATCCGCAGTTCGCTTGGTCGCCATGATTCCAGCGAGGCGCGCGACTTCCAGGACGTCCCCCTTGGCGACTCGACGATCGATGATCAACTTCAGCGTCTCGGGCTGCATGACCACGAAGCTCTCGGCTCGCGCCATGCGATGCGTGACCTCTTTCGCGCCGACATCGACCATGCGACTGGCACCGTGTTCATCGAAATGTGTGAGGTCCGTCATCGAATATACCGTGCTTGGTGCAAAGTGAAGCCGTTGATCGCGGGAGCAATATTGGCGAAGATCCCATTCATGACCGCGAGCGGACAAATTCTCAGCGAGCCCCGGCCAGCGTGTTGAAACGTATGGGCACACCATGATCGGCCAGGTATTGCTTGGTGACGTCGATCGGATGCGTTCTGTAATGGAAGATGCTCGCAGCGAGTGCGGCACTCGCATGACCTTCGGTCAAAATCGCTCGCAGATGCTCGGGGTTGCCCGCACCGCCGCTGGCGACGACGGGAATGTTTACGGCATCGGCGACGGCTCGTGTCATCGGCAGGTCGTAGCCGTCTTTGGTTCCATCGGCGTCCATCGATGTCAGAACGATCTCGCCGGCTCCCATTCGTTCTACTTCCTGAGCCCACGCGACGGCTTCCAACCCAGTGGGGACTCGACCGCCATTGATATGGACTTCCCAAACCTCGCGGCCATCTCGCTGGACTCGCTTGGGATCAATATTCACGACGATGCATTGACTGCCGAACTTCGCCGCCGCGTCGCGAACGAACTGCGGATCTTTTACGGCGGACGAATTGATCGACACTTTGTCGCAGCCAGCATTCAGTAACGCACGAATGTCATCGATCGTGCGAATGCCGCCCCCGACGGTC